>NZ_JBXASU010000044.1:0-62967 GCF_058809705.1 Cupriavidus sp. MPR-AND1C
ACCCTCGACCCCATCCGCCTGCGCGAAGAAATCGCCCAGGCCGCCGCCCGCATGATCGCGGAAGATGGCACCGACTACGCCACGGCCAAGCGCAAAGCTGCGCGGCAGTTGCTGGGCGACGTGCGCGTGGCGGGCGAGTGGCTCCCCGACAACGAGGCCGTGGAGGCGGAAGTCCGTCTCTATCAGGCACTGTTCCACTCGGAGAGCCAGCCCCGCGTTCTGGCGCTGCTGCGCCGGCTGGCGGTACTTGCCATGCGCGACCTCGCCGCATTCCGCCCGTACCTGGCCGGGGCTGTGCTCAACGGCACCGCCACCGAGCATTCCGACGTCTATCTGCAGTGCTTCTGCGATAGCCCCAAGGATCTCACCCTGCACCTGCTCAACGCTGGCGTGGACTTCGACACCAGCGAGACCCGGCACTTCGCCGGCCGCGGCGAGGTCGAGACCCTGAGCTTCCTCTGGAAGGGACAGTGGCCTGCCATGCGCGACGCGCGCCTGCTGGCTGGAGAGATCCGTGCGGAACTTGGCCAGCCCGTCGGCATTCATATAGCGCTGTATGATGCGGATGACGAACGCGGCGCAGTCCGGGCCGCGGCCGGCGGCCGGGTTGCCCGTGCCGATGTGGATGCGGTGCTGGCCCTGCTGGCGGCCGCCGAAGCGGCGGCACCCCAGGTGCCCGACGCGCCCGCAGCGGCCTGAGCGCCAGCCTTGACCCGGAGCGCGCGCGAGGCCAGCCAGGGCCATGCGCACCTTCCCGATCGAACCATCCGGGTCCTTACCTCTTCCATCAGCCGCTATCTTTCTTGCTGCCATGACCTCTTCCACCAGCACACCTGTCCGCCGCAGCCGCCTCTGGGTCTGGCTTGCCGTTGCCGTCGCGGCCGCCGCCGCGGGCGCGCTGGCCGGGCACTATGTGTTTTCGCCCAAGCCGGCATCCGACGAGGCCGTCGAGACGTTCCTGCGCACGCAACTGCCAGACCCGGAGGGCACCCAGATCAACTTCGCGCAACTTCGTGGAAAAACGGTGGTTGTGAACTTCTGGGCACCCTGGTGCGGCCCCTGCGTGGAAGAAATGCCCGACCTGAACGCGTTGCATAAAGAATACGCGGGGCGAAAGGTGGAATTTGTCGGCATTGGCATTGATTCCGCCAACAATATCCAGCAGTTCATCAAGAAGATCCCCGTCTCCTACCCACTGGCCGTGGCCGGCTTTGCCGGTACGGAGCTCTCGCGCAACTTCGGTAACGCGGCCGGCGGCCTGCCCTATACAGTGATCATTGCGCCAGATGGCACGGTCAGCTACCGCAAAATGGGCAGGGTTTCCCCTGAGGATCTGCGCGTCGCGCTGCCTCGTAGCTAGCCACAAGATTCTTGATTTGGGGCGAATTTCTCCTAATCTTGTTCGATCGTCACGCAATTTGATCGAAACGCGATTCCGCGGCCCGAAAGTGCGGAATCGAACCTGAAAACTCGCCTGCTTTGAAGCTGCCTATGTCTACGCTGCTAGACAAATCACTCTAAGCTACGGTAATCTCCGCGCAATTTCGTTGAAATGGTCGAGCCGCCGTGATCGATACACCTCCCGAACGCCGCTCTCCCCGCTACCGCAAGGTGCTGGTCCTGCACGGACCGAACCTGAATTTGCTGGGCACGCGGGAGCCGGAAACTTATGGGTACACGAAACTAGCCGATATCGACCTGGCCCTCGCACAGCGAGCCCGCCAGACCGGCATCGCCCTGGCTACGTTTCAGTCCAACCATGAGGGCGCGCTGGTGGATCGTATCCATGCTGCGCGCGACGAGGGCGTGGATTTCATCATCATCAACCCGGCCGCCTATACGCATACCAGCGTAGCGCTGCGCGATGCGCTGGCCGGGGTGGCGATTCCGTTTGTGGAAGTCCACTTGTCGAACGTGCATCGGCGCGAGAACTTCCGTCATCACTCTTACTTCTCCGATGTGGCGATCGGCGTGATCTGCGGACTTGGCTGGCAGGGGTATCTGCTGGCGCTGGACTATGCCCTCGGGCAGGAGCTGGAACAGGCACTGCCCAAGGCCTGATCCGCACATTGATTTCTTAAACCGTTACCGCGCCCCCGGCGCCTGCCCCGCCGCCATGTTCGCGGCGGACCACGGCAGCCCGCCGGAGGCGTCAGTTTTTCCCGGACGCAGTCACCAGAGCGGTGGCCGCCGGACAACCCGATTCAGGAGGATAGAAGATGGACCTGCGCAAGCTGAAGACGCTGATCGACCTGGTGGCCGAGTCCGGCATCTCCGAGCTGGAAGTCACCGAAGGCGAAGGCAAGGTGCGGATCGTCAAGGCGCCGCCGCAGGTCATCGCCGCGCCGATGGCCATGCAGCCGATGCAGGCACTGCCCCCGGCCGCCGCGCCGGCCGCGATGCCCGTCGCCGGTACCGAGCCGGCCGCGCCGCAACTGCCGGTCGGCCATGTCGTGACCTCGCCGATGGTCGGCACCTTCTATCGCGCACCGTCGCCGGGCGCCGCGTCGTTCGTCAATGTGGGCGATACCGTCAAGGAAGGCCAGACGGTCTGCATCATCGAAGCGATGAAGCTGCTCAACGAGATCGAGTCGGACAAGGCTGGCGTGATCAAGGAAATCCTGGTCGAGAATGGCCAGGCGGTGGAATACGGCCAGCCGCTGTTCATCATCGGCTGAAACTGACCGGCATGCCGCGCCACCCGCAGCCTGCGCCGGCGTTCTCCGGCCAGCCATGGTGGCGACGGCCACCAGGCGTTCCTCGTCCCGGTGCCAGCACCCCCGCCCGCACTCCGGCTGCCCTCGCCGGGGACGCCACGATCCGCCGCGGTGGGACCGCCTTTCTCCTCGCAGAGAGTGACTATGTTTGAAAAAATTCTGATCGCGAATCGCGGTGAAATCGCCCTTCGCATCCAGCGCGCCTGCCGCGAGCTCGGCATCAAGACTGTGGTGGTGTATTCGGAAGCCGACAAGGAAGCCAAGTACGTCAAGCTGGCCGACGAAGCCGTCTGTATCGGCCCCGCGCCCTCGCCGCTGTCGTACCTCAACATGCCGGCCATCATCTCGGCCGCCGAGGTAACCGACGCGCAAGCCATCCACCCGGGCTACGGCTTCTTGTCGGAAAACGCCGACTTCGCCGAACGCGTGGAAAAGTCTGGTTTCGTCTTCATCGGCCCGACCTCCGAGAGCATTCGGCTGATGGGCGACAAGGTCTCGGCCAAACAGGCCATGATCAAGTCCGGCGTGCCGTGCGTGCCGGGTTCCGAAGGCGCCCTGCCCGACGACCCCAAGGAGATCCTGGCCACGGCGCGTGCCGTGGGCTATCCGGTCATCATCAAGGCAGCGGGCGGCGGCGGTGGCCGCGGCATGCGCGTGGTGCACACCGAGGCCGCCCTGGTCAATGCGGTCAACATGACGCGCGAGGAAGCCGGTCGCGCCTTCGGCAACCCGGAGGTCTACATGGAGAAATTCCTGGAGAACCCCCGGCACGTCGAGATCCAGATCCTGGCCGACCAGCATCGCCAGGCGATCTGGCTGGGCGAGCGCGACTGCTCGATGCAGCGCCGCCACCAGAAGGTCATCGAAGAAGCACCTGCGCCGCACATCCCGCGCCGCCTGATCGAGCGCATCGGCGATCGCTGCGCCGAGGCCTGCAAGAAGATCGGCTACCGTGGCGCCGGCACCTTCGAATTCCTGTACGAGAACAACGAGTTCTACTTCATCGAGATGAACACGCGCGTGCAGGTCGAGCACCCGGTCACCGAGATGATCACCGGCATCGACATCGTGCAGGAGCAGATCCGCATCGCCTTTGGCGAGAAGCTGCGCTGGCGCCAGAAGGACGTGCAGCTGCGCGGCCACTCGATAGAATGCCGCATCAACGCCGAGGACCCGTTCAAGTTCACGCCGTCGCCCGGGCGCATCACCGCGTGGCACATGCCCGGCGGTCCCGGCGTGCGGGTCGACTCGCACGCGTATGATGGCTACTTCGTGCCGCCCAACTACGATTCGATGATCGGCAAGATCATCACCTACGGCGCCACCCGCGAGCAGGCCATCGCCCGCATGCGGATCGCGCTGTCGGAAATGGTGGTGGACGGCATCCAGACCAACGTACCGCTGCACCGTGAGCTGATGCTCGATGCCAACTTCGTCGAAGGCGGCACCAGCATCCACTATCTCGAGCACCGCCTGGCCCAGAAGAACGTGGCCAAGGGCGGCAAGATCTGAAGCCCCGGCGCGGCCAGTCATAACTGATCGACAAGGATCGCCTGTGGCATTTCAGGAATGTGTGATCGAAATCGCACAAGACCAGGCCGAAGCCTGGTCTGATGCGCTGTTCGACCTCGGCGCGCTGTCGGTCTCGGTGGAAGACGCCGATGCCGATACGCCCGACGAGCAGCCGCTGTTTGGCGAGCCCGGCATGGAGCCGACCCGCCTGGCATGGAACCGCTCACGCGTGGTGGCGCTGTTTGACGACAGTGCCGATCCCGTGCTCGTGGTGGCCGCCGCCGCCAATGCGCTGGGCGTCGACCCGGTGCCGGCTTACCAGCTGCGCCCCGTCGAAGACCAGGACTGGGTGCGCCTGACGCAATCCCAGTTCGCGCCGATCCGCATCGGCGAGCGCATCTGGGTGGTGCCGTCCTGGCACGATGCGCCGGACCCCGATGCGGTGGTGCTGGAGCTGGACCCGGGCCTGGCCTTCGGTACCGGCAGCCATCCCACCACGCGGCTGTGCATGCAGTGGCTGGAACAGAACATCAAGGCGGGTGAAACGGTGCTCGACTACGGCTGTGGCTCGGGCATCCTCGCCATCGTGGCGCGCAAGCTGGGCGCCGGCGACACGCTCGGCATCGATATCGACCCCAACGCGGTGGAAGCCTCGCGCTATAACGCCGAGCGCAATCGCGTGGAGGCTACCTTTGCGCTGCCGGAAACCGTCTCCGAGGCCAGCTACGACCTCGTCGTCGCCAACATCCTGTCCAACCCGCTGAAGCTGATGGCGGCCATGCTGAGCGCGCGGGTTCGCCCCGGCGGCCGGCTGGTGCTGTCGGGCGTGCTGGAGCGGCAGGCCGACGAAGTCGCCGCAGCCTACGCGCCCTGGTTGCCCATGTCGGTCTGGCGCAGCGAGGAAGGCTGGGTCTGCCTGCATGGGACCCGCGGTGAAGGCCCCGGCACCCAGCGCTGAGCCAAGCCCATGGCCGCAGCCAAGCTCGTCACGCGTTGCCCGGCCTGTCGCACTGCCTTTCGGCTGGTGGCGGACCAGTTGCGGCTGCGCCAGGGGCTGGTCCGCTGCGGCCAGTGCGACACCGTCTTCGATGCACGCGAGCACCTGATCGAGTTGCCGGCGCCAGAGCCGGCAGCCGGCCCCGGGACCATCGCGCAGGCGGGGGAAGACATTGCCGCCCCTGCCCCCGCCACGCCCCCTGCACAGGAGGCGCCCGCCGAGCACGCGCACGAAGAAACACACAAGGCTGCCCGCGCACAGCGCGCCCCGCGCAAGCGGGCACATGCCGTGGCGCCACCGGACACGGAAGCGCACCCGGCCGAAGCCACCGCCGTGCCGCACGAAGCACCGCACTTCGACACGTCTGCCCAACACGACGCCGACGACAGCCGCCCCACCGCCGTGCCCTTCGACCCAGGCTACGACCCTGGCTATGACGTGCCGGCGCTCGACGCGCCCACCGTCATGCTGTACCAGACGCAGGCGGAAGCCGACGAGGCCGTGCAGGCCAGCAACCATCGGTCGGAGCCGGAAACCGGCACCGCCGACGCTCACGAGGACGAGCCTTGCGCGGTGTTCGTACCCGGCATCGTCGAGAGCGAGGAAGCTGGCCTTAGCGCCGCTGCCGAGGTAGTGGCAGAGGCGGGGGCGGACGCACCGCAGGCAAGCGAAGCACCCGCCCCCGCGCCAGAAGCAGCACCCTGGCCGCAACTCGACCCCAGCACGCTGGGCGACGGCGATGCCACGCACACCGCTGACATCGCCGATACGGAAAACGCCACCGACACGGCGGAAGCGGCGGAAGCGGCGAACGAAGCATCCGCCACGCGTGCCGCCGCCAACACCGAGGCCGACGCAGCGGCCATCCCGAGCGCAAGCGGCTATCTGCGCGCCGAAGCGCAGGACGATCTCCCCGAGATTCCCGAAGCGGCCTCACGCGAACAGGCCGAGCGGCCGTGGATGCGCAGCGACACGCCCGCCACCCCGTCCTTCGCGCCCGACTTCCTGCGCCACGCGCGTGAGCGCGATCCTGGCCCGGCCAGGCGCAAGCGCATGCTGCAAAAGCTGGCGACCGGGTTCCTGGTGATCGCGGGACTGCTGCAAGGCACCTACCTGGCGCGCAGCCAGCTGTCCGGCCGCTTCCCCGCATTGCGGCCCGCCTTCGAGGCGGCCTGCGCGCCGCTGGGTTGCGAGGTGGCGCCGTGGCGCGACATTGATGCCTTGCGCATCGAGAGCTCGCTGCTGCAAAAGCAGGATGACGAATCCGACGCCTACCTGCTCGCCGTGACGCTGCGTAACCAAGGCCGCGCCACCGTGGCGCTGCCCGCCATCGAGCTGGTCATGACGGACCTCCAGGACCAGCTCCTGCTGCGCCGTGTGCTGCAACCCGCCGACTATCTCGAATCCGAGCAGCAGGCCTTTGCTAGGCATGGCCTGCGGGCAGGCACGGAGCTGCCGGTTCGGGTACGATTCCGGTCGCAGCAGGCGGCGGCAAACTACCGCGTGCTGATCTTCTATCCCTGAATTCCATCTGGGCTCGCCGCTAATCCCTAGCGCCCCCGATTTGCGAGCCCGCATTTCACACAGGAGCACATATGAGCAACGTCACCCTCGGCGGCAACGCCATCGAAGTCGGCGGCAAGTTTCCGCAAGCCGGCGACAAGGCCCCCGCATTCTCGCTGGTCGGCAAGGACCTGAAGGACGTCACGCTGGCCGACTTCGCCGGCAAGCGCAAGGTGCTCAATATCGTCCCCAGCCTGGACACCCCGGTGTGCCAGGCTTCGGCCCGCAAGTTCAACGAAGCCGCCAGCGGCCTGGCCAACACCGTCGTGCTGACCGTCTCGGCCGACCTGCCGTTCGCCATGGGCCGCTTCTGCACCGCTGAAGGCCTGGCCAACGTGGTGCCGCTGTCGCTGATGCGCGGCGCCGACTTCAAGGGCAACTACGGCGTGGACATCAAGACCGGCCCGCTGGCCGGCGTGACCGCGCGCGCCGTGGTGGTGCTCGATGAGAACGACACCGTGAAGTACAGCGAACTGGTCTCGGAAATCAAGAACGAGCCGAACTACGACGCCGCACTGGCCGCACTGAAGTAAGCGCGCCACCTGCCAGGCTCGGCCACCCGGCAAAACGGGTGGCCGTTTTTGCATTCAGGGGCACCGGCATGACCCGGTGGCCCCGTCAGCCCGCATTACGAGAATTGGAGAGAGCATGTCCAGCCTGATCTGTGGCTCCGTTGCCTACGACACCATCATGACGTTCGAGGGACATTTCCGCGAACATATCCTGCCCGACCAGATCCACATGCTGAACGTGTCCTTCCTGGTCCCGTCCATGCGCCGCGAGTTCGGCGGCTGCGCCGGCAATATCGCCTACACGCTGAAGCTGCTTGGCGGCGACCCGCTGGTCATGGCCACCGTCGGCGTGGACGCCGAGCCCTACCTGCAACACCTGCGCGCGCTCGATATCAGCACCGAGCACATCCGCACCCTGCCCGACACCTTCACGGCGCAAGCAATGATCACGACCGATCTGGAGAACAACCAGATCACGGCGTTCCACCCCGGCGCGATGAACCAGTCGCAGCTCTCGCAGGTACAGGACGCGCTTGGCGGCAGCAACGCGCCGGGCCTGGGCATCGTCGCCCCCGACAGCCGCGAAGGCATGCTGCACCACGCGCGCCAGTTCGCCGACGCCGGCGTGCCGTTCATCTTCGACCTGGGCCAGGCCATGCCGCTGTTCAACGGCGACGATCTGCGCCAGTTCGTTGAACTCGCCAGCTACGTGACGGTCAATGACTATGAAGCCCAGGTTCTGCTGTCGCGTACCGGCTGGACCAGCGATGAAGTCGCCGCGCAGGTCAAGGCGTTCATCGTGACTCACGGCGAAAAGGGCGCCACCGTCTTCGCCGACAAGCAGAAGTACAATATCGCCTCCGTGAAAGCGGATCGCGTCGTCGATCCGACGGGCTGCGGCGATGCCTTCCGCGGCGGCCTGCTTTATGGCATCGAACAGGGCTTCGACTGGGAAACAACGGGCAGGCTTGCCAGCCTGATGGGCTCCATCAAGATCGCGCACCAGGGTCCGCAGAACCATAAGCCGTCGCGCGACGAAATCGGTGAACGCTTCCAGTCCGCTTTTGGCTACCGCTACGAGTAACACCTTTTTCGGGATTGATCCTATGCACACCCTGTTTCGCACCAGCGCCATCGCGCTCGCCGCCGCAGCCACCCTGGTGGCTGGCTGCGCTGCGCAGTCGAATTCCGCCAGCATCTATACGCCGGGCCAGGCGCAGCGCGAGCAGACCTTGCGCTACGGCGTGGTCGAGACGGTTCGCGAGATACTGATCCAGGGCGACCAGACCGGCGCCGGCACCATCGCCGGTGGCGCCATCGGCGGCATCGCCGCGGGCAGCACCATCGGCAGCGGCGGCGGCTCGGTGGCGGCCGGCGTGCTGGGCGCCGTGCTCGGCGGCATCGCTGGCAGCATGGCCGAGAACAAGATCAGCCAGCGCCGTGGCCTGGAAATCACCGTGCGCCTGGACAACGGCGATATGCGCGCCATCGTCCAGGACGCCGACGAAGCCTTCCGTCCGGGCGAGCGCGTGCGCTTGCTATCCTCGGGCGGCACGACCCGCGTCACGCACTAAGAGGCTGTTTCAAAATGAAGCGAAGCGGTTCTGGCTAGGCGCGCGGCCGCAGACAGTACAACTGGTACGGCAAGGCCGCGCAACGACGCCAGAATCTTTTTGAAATGGCCTCTAAAAGCAGTACGCGGGACGGCATAGGGCGGCCCTGGGTGGCCGCGCAGCGGGGGCGCAACCAAGAGGTTGCCACCCCACCGTTCGATGGCTCCTGGCACGTTCTGGAGCGGTCTGCGGGACCGCCCTGCACACGCCGCATGCGATCCCCGCAAAGCGCTGCCTCCCTAACCGGAGCAGCGCTTTTTCTTTGCGGCGTTGCCGGGCCGGGTTCTCATGTCCCGCGCCCCGCTCCGCGCTTGCCGTTTTTCGATCGCCCATGAAAAAACCCGCCGGGCTTGCACCATCGGCGGGTTGGCAAGACTAGCGTCTTGCGGACCGGATACGCGGTATCCGGTCAGTGCGGCACGCCCTGCGTGCCTTGGCATTTCCCGGCGGTAGCCGTTGCCGGCACGCTTACGGACGGGTGCCCGTGGGGAAAGGCCATGCCGCAGCCGGGTTCAGCGCGGTCTTGGCAGCTGCAGCGGGTGCAACAGCAGGTGCAGCGGCAGGCTTGGCAGGCGCGGCCTTCTTGGCAGCAGCCTTCTTGGCCGGTGCCTTCTTGGCAGCAGGCGCCTTCTTGGCCGGTGCGGCCTTCTTGGCAGCAGCAGCCTTCTTGGCGGGCGCGGCCTTCTTGGCAGCCGGTGCAGCCTTCTTGGCCGGTGCGGCTTTCTTGGCGGCGACCTTCTTGGCCGGTGCGGCCTTCTTCGCTACAACCTTCTTGGCAGCAGCTTTCTTGGCCGGTGCGGCCTTCTTGGCTACAACCTTCTTGGCTGCGGCCTTCTTTGCCGGTGCTGCTGCCTTCTTCGCTACGACCTTCTTGGCGGCGACCTTCTTCACTGCAGCCTTCTTGGCCGGTGCAGCTTTCTTGGCCGGTGCTGCCTTCTTGGCGGCGACCTTCTTCACAGCGGCTTTCTTGGCCGGGGCGGCTGCCTTCTTGGCGGCCGGCTTGGCGGCGACCTTCTTAGCCGCCGGTTTCTTCTTTGCAGTCGTTGCCATGGATAACTCCTTCACTAGAGAGTGAATATCGAATGACCTAAGTTGGCGACCCGACCGACCCGAGGCGCGATACAGCAATGCGACCCCAATCGAGCGAGCGATTCATCGGCGCACGGCGCGCGTTGTGGCCGCACGCTAATGAATTCGGTGGCAGGGGCACCGCGGCGCGCGGTGCGAATGTGGCCAAGCGGAGCCCGCAGCCGGGCTTCTGACGCTTGCCGCGCCCTGGAATATTCGATCTGCCCGCGCCATCCGCCGGATCGGCGCGCGACATGAAAAGAGAGATATCGGCCGGCATATCCGTGATGCGGGCCAAGCCACGCACACCACGTACGGCATTTTTTCGGGGGTAGTTCGCCCATCCCGTTACTGGGCCAAAGGAGACTGCACGCGTTTTAGAAAACCAGTACGGCTTGGTCTGCGTCAAAGTTCTAGTGCTCCTGAGCTACCTGTTTCATTGCATCGAAGTGGGTGGCGCTCATCGTTGCGCATCACGTCCAACCTCATCGTTGCATCTTGCTGTCTTGCCTACCATGCAGCCATGCAATGAAGTGAGACTCTTGTCAAGGCGAATCATAATTCGTTTGTTGGGCGATGTTAAGAAAAAAGTGCAAAAAAACTTGCGTGCGAGCATGACAACTTCATCGTCTTCGTCGTTGCGCCGCGCTGACCTCGTCTTTGCTTGCGCGCGCTGCGCTCTCATCGCGTCTCTCGCACCCTCGCGACGCTGCTCTCGAGCATGCGCGATGCCCCTTCGACACGGCATCGCGCGAGCGTGAAGACGTCGCTGGCGTGCTCCGGATTTTCGGCGCGCGCATCGCAGCGGGCGCGACTCCCATGCCTTTTGGCAATGCCGATTCCCGCTCATTGTGTAAAGCCGGAAACCCGCATGCACAAAGGCTTTTAGGGAAGCAGAAAAGTTCTGCGCAACAACCGTCGGCACGCGTTGCGCGAGCGCTGGGACGCGTGATGCCCGGATGCGATCGAGCGCTGCGAGGACATCGGCAGCGCTACCGCGAAGACGCGCATCCGCAACGCAGCGCGCGGCGCGCACAGTGCGCGTCGCCTCAACTCGGCATGCACGCTCACGCGCAGCGCGCGCAGTGATGCGCCGACGCAACGGTTTGAGAATCGTCACCGCGACGCGCGCTCTCCAACGATGCTCGAACGATGTCGATCACCATCTCGCACGCGCATCGCGCGAGCGTCATCGACACGTGAGACACCCTTCCGAATCTCGCTTCGCAGGTGCTGTCGCTGGTGATCTCGCCGATGATCTCGCCGGTGATCTCACGGCGGTGTCGGCATGCATCCGACAGCGGATGACTTCGCGCGTCGACCCGGCCAGCAGATCGCGTGGCGAGGCATCGGCTCGCGCACCATCCGAATGGACTACTGCGAATGGAGCAGGTCGCCGGTGCGCGCAAGGAACGCGAGCGTGGATGGCCGCACGCGCCGGCACCCCTGCGGCAGCAAGCGCGCCGTGGCGCCCCTGCTTGAAACGTACCGCTAGAGGATTGCTTCGAGTGCCGGGCAGCGGACAATTTGCTGCATGACAAAATCCGCCTGCTTCCAGACGCCAGGCCGGTCTGCGGCAGATGCCGGAGGGGCTTTGGTGCGTACGCAAAGGCGGGCTGGCGATTGCAGCACGGGCGCATCGCCAGTAGATTGGCGTACGCGCGCCACCGGGTTGGCCCTGTGCTGGCATCATGGCGCGCACCAACTCGAAGAGGAGATCCCGATGCACTTTACTGCCCCCCGCTGCGTCGCACGCGCCGCCGCCGTCGCGGCACGCACCGCCGTGCTCGCCGGCGCGCTGCTGGGTAGCGCCGCTGCGCTGGCCCAGGCCACCCCCACCGGCGCATGGAAGACCATCGACGACGCCACCGGCAAGCCGCGCGGCCTGGTGGAGATCAGCGAACAGAACGGCGTCTATAGCGGCAAGCTGGTCAAGAGCTTTACCGAGAACGATGGCAAGATCAAGGTGTGCGACAAGTGCACCGACGCGCGCCGCGACCAGCCCATCATGGGGATGACCATCATCACCGGCCTGCGCAAGACCGGCGACAACGAGTGGAGCGGCGGCGAGATCCTCGACCCCGAAAGCGGCAAGCTCTACAAGACCAAGATGTCGCTGGCGGACGATGGAAAGAAACTCAACGTGCGCGGCTTCATCGGCATCAGCCTGCTGGGCCGCACCCAGACCTGGGAGCGCGAACGCTAGCCTGCCACGACTGGCGATGCCGGTGCCACCGACGGCACCGGCATCATCGCCAGCTTGCCTGCGCGCATCGCCGCCGCGCCACCTCCGCCACATCCTCCCCCGCACGCCCCACCCATGCCGCCCGCGCTCCCTTGCGCGGCTTGCGGCCCGTCGCCTGCCATGCGCTGCCCGCATGACGACATGCGCAGAATTCGTTTTCGGCACGGCGGCGCTGCTCCTACCATCGGACTACCTGCCGTGCGCCGATGGATCCCCGACCGCACCGGGCGGCGCTGCCACGCCGACCCGGCATCGACGCGGTGCGCGCACCGGGCCCGCCAACCCAGGAGGATGTCATGCACGCAAGCGCCCACCCAGAAGCGCCATCGAAGCCACCAAGCGTCAGCGGCGCGCAACGCCGCCACGCCATCGTCGCCACCGTGATCGGCAACGGTCTCGAGTGGTTCGACTTCACCGTCTATAGCTTCTTCGCCGTCATCATCGCGAAGCTCTTCTTTCCCACCGGCAACGACCTGTCTTCACTGCTGCTCGCGGTTGCCACGTTTGGCGTGGGATTCTTCATGCGGCCGGTCGGCGGCATCATCCTCGGGGTATACGCCGACCGCGTAGGCCGCAAGGCAGCGCTGTCGCTGACCATCCTGCTGATGGCGCTGGGCACCACCATGATCGGCCTGGCGCCCACCTATGGTCAGATCGGTGTCTTCGCACCACTGCTGATCGTGGTGGCACGGCTGCTACAGGGCTTCTCCGCCGGCGGCGAAATGGGCGGCGCCACCGCCTTCCTGACCGAGTACGCACCGGTGGAGCGCCGCGCCTACTACTCCAGCTGGATCCAGGCGAGCATCGGCGTGGCCGTGCTGCTGGGCGCCGCGGTCGGTACCTTCGTCACCTCCGCGCTGAGCACCGAGGCGCTCAATAGCTGGGGCTGGCGCCTGCCATTCCTGCTCGGGATCGTGATCGGGCCGGTGGGCTACTACATCCGCCATCACCTCGACGAGACGCCGACCTTCCGCGATGCCACCGACAAGTCGGACTCGCCGCTGACCGAAGTGCTGCGCGACTACCCGCGCCAGACCGCGGCCAGTTTCTCGATGGTGATCTTGTGGACTGTCTGCACCTATGTGTTGCTGTTCTATATGCCGACGTACTCGGTCAAAGTGCTTCATGTGCCGCAGTCGACTGGCTTCATCGCCGGCATGGTGGGCGGCCTGGCGATCATGGTGTGTTCGCCGCTGGTCGGGCTGCTGGCCGATCGCATCGGGCGCCGCGTGCTGCTATCGGGTTCCGCGCTGCTGATCCTGGTGCTGGCTTACCCGATGTTCGCCTACATCAACCAGGCCCCGGGGCTGGCTTCGCTGGTGGTCTTCCAACTGGTGTTCGGTATCTTGATCGCCACCTACACCGGCCCGATCCTGGCGGCGTTCTCCGAGCTCTTCCCGGCCAAGGTGCTGTCGACCGGATTGTCGGTGGCCTACAACCTGGCGGTCACCATCTTCGGCGGCTTCGCGTCGTTCATCATCACCTGGCTGATCGCCAGCACGGGCAGCGCCATGGCGCCTGCGTTCTACGTGATGTTCGCCGCCGCCATCAGCCTGGCTGGCACACGCCTGGTGCGCGAGCCCGCCTACCTGCGCCCGGCGCAGGCTACCCGAGCCACTCAACCCGTCTAATGACCGTCCCGCGCATGAAACAGATCCTACTCAAGGGCGGCAACGTCCTCGACCCTGCCCATGGCAGCCTTCTGCAACGCCACGATGTGCTGATCGAAGGCGAGCGCATCGCCGACGTTTCGGCTACGCCGATCCACGCGCCCAGCGCGCAGGTGATCGACCTCTGCGGCAAGACCGTGATGCCCGGACTGATCGACTGTCACGTGCACGTGCTGGCGTCGCTGGCCAACCTCGGCCTGAATGCGGTGCAGCCTAATGTACTGGTGGCGTTGCGCGCCGTACCGATCATGAAAGCCATGCTCGAGCGCGGCTTCACCACCGTGCGCGATGCGGGCGGCGCCGACTGGGGCCTGTCGCAGGCCATCGAAACCGGCCTGGTGCCGGGCCCGCGCATCTTCCCGTCGGGCAAAGCACTGTCGCAAACCGGCGGGCACGGCGACTTCCGAGCGCGCGCCGATGTGCTGGAGCCATGCTCGTGCGCCTTCCGTGCCGGCGCCATCGCCCGTGTGGCCGATGGTGTGGATGCGGTGCGCCTGGCGGTGCGCGAAGAGATCCAGAAGGGCGCCACGCAGATCAAGATCATGGCATCCGGCGGCGTGGCGTCGCCCACCGACCCGATCGGCAACACGCAATACAGTGAAGACGAGATCCGCGCCATCGTGGCCGAGGCCGAAGCGGCCCAGACGTATGTGATGGCGCACGCCTATACAGGCCGCGCCATCGCGCGCGCGGTGCGCTGCGGCGTGCGCACCATCGAGCACGGCAACCTGGTCGACCGCGCCGCCGCGCGCGTGATGCGCGAGCATGGCGCGTTCGTGGTGCCTACCCTGGTCACCTACGATGCGCTCGCGCGCGACGGCGCGCGCCTGGGCTTGCCGGCGGAATCGGTGGCCAAGATCGAAACCGTGCGCCAGGCCGGCCGCGACTCCCTCGCCATCTATGCGGACGCCGGCGTGCCGATGGGCTTTGGCTCCGACCTGCTGGGAGAGATGCACCAGGACCAGTCGGAAGAGTTCCGCATCCGCGCAGAGCTGCTCGGCAACCTGGAGGCGATCCGCAGCGCCACTTCGATCGCCGCCGCGATCCTGCAGCGCGAAGGCGAGCTCGGCACTGTGCGCGCCGGCGCGCTGGCCGACCTGATCGCGGTCGATGGCAACCCGCTGGCCGACATCGGCCTGCTCGGCGGCCAGGGCAAGCACCTGGCGATGGTGATGCAGGCGGGCAGGCTGCATCGCCAGCCGGGCTGAAGTCAAACGCGGCAAACGAGGCAAACGCGGGCGGACAGTGCCCGCGGACTATCATGACGGCTAAACCGTTCCATTCGCCGCCATGCGCATCTCCCCCCTTCCGCCCCTGCCCTGCCTGGTCGCCTTCGAGTCGGCCATGCGGCATGGCAGCTTCACCCGCGCCGCCAGCGAACTTCACCTGACGCAGAGCGCCATCAGCCGCCAGGTGGCGCAGCTCGAACACTTCCTCGGCAAGAAGCTCTTCATCCGCGAGCCGCGCGCACTGCGCCTGACGGTAAGCGGCCAGGCTTATGCCGAAGAGGTGCAGCGCCTGCTGTCGGCCTGCGCCGAAGCGACCGAGGATGTGATGAAGCGCAAGGGCCATGCCGAGCTGACGGTGGCCTGCTCCTGCGGCGTGGCGGTGCTCTGGCTCACGCCCAGGCTGGCGGCCTTTCGCACCGCGCACCCCGACATCCACCTGCGCCTGCTGGTCAACGACAGCCTGGCCTCGCTCTCGCCCGCCGAGTTCGACGTGGGCATGTATTACCTGCGCGAGGGGCCGCCGGCGGGACTGGCATCGCGCCGGCTTTACGACGAAGACGTGTTTCCCGTCTGCGCGCCGCGCTACCTGGCCGGCCGCCGGCTGGCGCCAGCGGACCTCCCCGGCGAGACCTTGCTGATGCTGGAAGACGGGCAGCGCCAATGGATGTCGTGGCAGACCTGGCTGGCGCACAACGGGCTGGCGGACGCGCGGCCACCGCACAAACTGGTGGCCAACCAGTATCCGATCCTGCTGCAGCTCGCCATTGAAGGCCAGGGCATCGTCCTGGCATGGCGTCACATGATCGACCGCTGCCTGCAGGAAGGGCTGCTGGTGCGCGCCTGCGAGGCGAGCGCGAGCCTGGGCGGTGGCTACTACGCGGTGTGGCCGCAAGACCGCGCGGAGGCCGCGGCAGCGCGCACGTTCCGCAACTGGCTGGCACAGCAGAGCGCGGAAAGCCAGTAACGGAGCGCATGCGGGTTCAGCGAATTGACAGGTTCGCTGGTTATGATCCGTCGCAGCAGCATCCGAGCACCTAGCACCTGTGCCCCCATGCACCCGTGCACCCGTGCACCCAAAACAGCCAATGGAGACAACCATGCGTATCCCCGCCACCAGCCGCGCGCTGGCCCTCGCCGTTCCCGCCCTGTTCACCGCCGCCTTCGCCATGCCCGCGCAGGCTGCCGATGCCTGGCCGACCCACGTGATCAAGTTCGTCGTGCCATTTACCGCCGGCGGCGCCAATGACCTGGTGGCGCGCGCCGCCGCCGACGCGGTTGGCAAGCGCCTGGGCCAGACCGTGATGATCGAGAACCGCCCGGGCGCTGGCGGCGTGGTGGGTGCGGACTACGTGGCCAAGGCCAAGCCGGATGGCTACACCTTCCTGATCGGCGCCGTAGGCACGGTCACCAACAGCCTGATCCGCGCCAAGATGCCCTACGCGGCCGACGACCTGGTGCCGGTCTCGCTGGTCGCCGTGAGCCCATCCGTGATCGTGGTCTCGCCGTCCCTGCCGGTGAACAACCTGAAGGAACTGGTCGAGTATTCCAAGAAACAGGCTTCGGGCGCCAACTTCGCCACCGCCGGCAGTGGCAGCACGCCGCACTTTGTCGAAGAGATGCTCAAGGAGAAAGGCGCGGTGCTGACCGTGGTGCCCTACAAGAGCGGCTCCGAGAGCATCACCGCGGTGATCGGCAACCAGGTCACCGCGACCTCCGAGGCCAGCGTGGTAGTGCTGCCCAACATCAAGGCCGGCAAGCTCAAGGCGCTGGGCGCCACCTGGGACAAGCGCATGAGCGCGGCGCCGAACATCGCGACCACGGCCGAGCAGGGCATGCCGGACGTGCGCATCGGCCACTGGGCAGGCGTGTTCGCACCCAAGGGCACCGACCCCGCCATCCTCAAGAAGATGAACGCCGAAATGAGCGCCGCCATGCAGACGCAGGAAACGCGCGACCGCCTGATTCCGAACGGCATCGAACCCGCCGGCGGCACGCAGGAGAGCTTCATTGCCTTCATCAAGTCGGAGCGCGAGCGCCTTGGCCGTATCGCAAAGAACGCCAACATGACGGCGGAATAAGAAATATTTTCGGCCGTCCCGACGACAAGGGCGGTGAATGTCTGTATCGGGCTCGTTACGTACGGGCCCGTTTCATTTTATAAATGTGTCTAATACGCATCTTTTAACGGGAAATATGCGCAACAGAATTCACGAATGCCAACAAATGTTTCTAAATTAGAACATTAGAAATGGCATCACAATGTCTGTGATAAAAAGACAACGCGAATTGCAACGCAAATCATTCGCATTTATATTCCGGCTCGCCCAACCACCATTGTCTTCCGCCGTTGGCCGAACCGATCCAGGCGCGCACCTTCTTGCCGCTGTCGGCCGGCTCGTGCCCGCGGCCGCACCGGAACCGAGAAACGACATGAATCGCCGCACGCCGATCGCGACTGCCCTGCTCGCGCTGTTCGCCACGCCCGTTGCCGCCCTGGCCCAGACGGCCGCCACGGCCCCCGCGACGCAGCCCACGACGACGCTGCATGAGGTGGTGGTGCAAGGCAGCAGCGTCAACGACGACTACAACGCGGTAAAGAACGCAATCAGCAAGCTGCCCGCGGAACTGCGCGACATCCCGCAATCGGTCACGGTGGTCAACAAGGCGCTGATCGACGCGCAGGGCGGCACCTCGCTGGCGGATGCGCTGCGCAATGTGCCGGGCATCACCATCGGCGGCGCCGAGGGTGGCCAGATCGGCAACAACATCAACCTCAACGGTTTCTCCGCGCGCACCGACATCTACCTGGATGGCTTCCGTGATCGCGGCCAGTACTATCGCGACGTCTTCGCGCTGGATTCGGTGGAAGTACTGATGGGCCCCTCATCGATGCTGTTCGGGCGTGGCTCCACCGGGGGGGTGATCAACCAGGTCACCAAGAAGCCGTCGCTCAAGGCTGCCACCGAAGTCACCGGCTCGGTCACCACCAACGGCCTGGTGCGCGCCACCGCGGACTACAACACGCCCACGGGCGAGACCTCGGCCTTCCGGATCGCGGCAATGGCCCAGGACGGCTCGGCTAGTACGCGCGACCAGACCAAGGTGAAGGACTTCGGCCTGGCGCCGTCGTGGCGCCTGGGCATCGGCACCCCCACCGAAATCACGCTGTCGGCGCTGCTGCAGCATAACGAGGACCAGCCCGACTACGGCCTGCCGGCCATCAACGGGCACCCGGTCAACGTCGACCGAAAGACGGCCTATGGCTTCAACGACGACCGCACCATCCAGGACGTGGCCGCGCTGGGCGCCACCGTTGATCACAAGTTCTCGCCCAACCTGCGCCTGCGCAACCAGACCCAGTTCAACTACGTCAACACCAACGCGCGCGAAACCGCGCCGAACGCCGTCGGCACGGTCAGCGCCAAGGGCTTCACCCCGCTGACCACCACCACGCTGCCGCTGGATGCGCTGTTCGTGCGCCAGCAAAGCCACGACCGCCATATCCGCGACTACTCGATCTTCAACCAGACCGAGCTGACCGCCAAGTTCGACACCGGCCCGGTCAAGCACACCGTGCTGGTGGGCGCCGAAATCGGCCACGATGGCTATGACAACCAGAACTACTACCGCAACGGCACCTGCAACGGCGTGCCGCTGAACTCCGCCGCCACCCCCACCGCGGCGGCCGGCATCAGCGGCTACGCGGCGTGCGAGCCGGTCGTCAACCCGACCTACAGCAACTCGCCGGCCACCGCGCCGAGCGCGACCGGCAACCGCCAGGGCGCGGCGGCCAACACGCTGGCGGCCTACATCAACGACTCGGTGGAGTTCAGCAAGCAATGGAAGCTGGTGGGCGGGCTGCGCTACGACAAGTACATTGCCAGCATCACCAATTCCATCAACTCGTCCAATACGCTGGGCAGCACCGTGTTGCCCAGCGCCAGCCAGACGGTCAACTTCACCAGCGTGCGCGTGGGCGGCATCTGGCAGCCGACCGAGGCGCAGTCCTACTACCTGTCGTATGGCACGTCGTTCAACCCGTCGCTGGAGCAGCTGGTGGGCACCGTGGGCCAGCAGAACCTGGACCCGGAAAAGAACAAGTCCTATGAAGTGGGCGGCAAGTGGGACCTGCTGGGCGGCGACCTGTCGCTGGACTCGGCGCTGTTCCAGATCACCAAGGACAACGCCCGCAGCCAGATCGACGCCACCACGTACTCGCTGGCCGGCAAGATCCGCGTGCGCGGCTTCCGCGCCGGCGCGACCGGCCGCATCACCAGCAAGTGGCAAGTCTTCGCGGGATACACCTACCTGGACGGCGAGATCGTCAACGGCATCGCCGCCGGCACCCAAGGCATGGTCCCGACCAATACGCCCAAGCACACCGCGACGGCATGGACCAGCTACCGCGTGTTGCAGGACTGGGAAGTGGGCGGCGGCGCCTTCTATATGTCGCAGCGCTACGCCAACAACACCAACACCGTGCAGGTGGGTGGCTACGTGCGCTGGGACGGCATGATTGCCTACCATCAGCCGAAGTACGACGTGCGCCTGAACCTGTTCAACGTGTTCGACAAGAAGTACTACGATGCGCTGATCCAGTCGGACGGCGGACGCTCGGTGCCCGGCACCGGCCGCACCGCGATGCTGTCCTTCATCTACCGTATGTAAGCTGAGGTAAAGTGGCGCGATGCCACGTCACGCGGCGGCGCCGGAAACCTCCCGCGCGCTGGCGCCGAACCCTGTCGAGATCGTCATGCTTGTCTGCATTCCCAAGGTACTCAACGCGGAGCAGCTTGCCGTGCTGCGCCAGCATCTCGACCAGGCCGGCACGGCCTGGGTGGATGGCCGCGTATCGGCCGGCTACTCCGGCGCGCCGGTCAAGTTCAACCAGCAGATCGACGAGCGCGCCGAAGTGGCACAGCAGTGCCAGCACCTGATCCTTGGCATGCTCGAGCGCAATCCGCTGTTCATCAGCGCCGCGCTGCCCAATATCGTCTACCCGCCGATGTTCAACCGCTACAGCGAGGGCATGACCTTCGGCGCCCATGTGGACGGCAGCGTGCGCATTCATCCGCACAATGGCCGCAAGCTGCGTACCGACGTCTCGGCCACGCTCTTCCTCAGCGACCCCGCCAGCTATGACGGCGGCGAGCTGCAGGTGGAAGACACCTACGGCACCCACAGCGTCAAGCTGGAAGCCGGCGACATGGTGATCTATCCCGCCACCAGCCTGCACCAGGTCACACCGATCACGCGCGGCACGCGCGTGGCGAGCTTCTTCTGGATCCAGAGCCTGGTGCGCGACGACGCGCAGCGCGCGCTGCTGTTCGACCTCGACAACGCGATCCAGAAACTCAACCAGACCGGCGCCGACGATGGTGCGCGGCGCTCTCTGGTGGGTTGCTACCACAACCTGCTGCGGCAGTGGACCGAGACCTGAAAGGGGACGAGTCCATCCACCGCGCGGCTATGCGAACTGCTCCGCCAGCGCCGTCCTGACCTTCCCGACCAGTGCTGCCTCCCCGGCCCGTGCAGGCAGCAGGAAAAATTCCGCCGTGGGCAGGGCCGGCAGCTTGAGCCTGGCCAGCGTAGCGGCATCGATCCGCGCCACGCCCGGCCCGATCGCCGACTCGTTCAGGCACGAGACGCCAAGCCCGGCAGCCAGCGCCAGATGCAGGCCAGCGACGCCGGAGGCGGAATGGGCGATCACGTGGTCCAGGCGCCGTCGCCGCAGCGTCTGCACCACGAACTGATGCAGCGAGCAGGTATCGGGCAGCAGCACCAGCGGCAGCGGGCCGCTCACGCGCTCCGCCTCGCCCTGCGCCGCGACCCAGGCCAGCGCTTCGCGGCGCAGCACGGTGCCGCGCACGCCCTTGGCGCCAGCCTGCTGGCCTCCCCCCTTGCCCGGCAACCGCATCGACAATCCGATATCGAAATCATCGGTGTGCATTCCCGCATCGATGACGCTGCTTTTCGTCACCTGTACATGCAGCCGCAGGTAGGGATAGCGCTCGCGCAGCCCGCGCAGCATGCCGGCAATCTCGCCCGGTCGGAAGTAGTCCGTCACCGCGAGCCGCAACTCGCCATCCAGCGTGTGGCCGCGCAGGTCTTGCAGCGCCAGCTCGGACAGCGCGAGGATGCGCCGCGCATGCTCGAGCAAGCGCGTGCCGGCGGGTGTCGGCGCCGCGCCCTGCTTGCCGCGCGTGAGCAGCGCCACGCCGGCGCGCTCCTCCAGCTTGCGCAGTTGCTCGCTGACCGAGGACTGCGACAGGAACAGCCGAGGCGCCGCGGCGGACAGGCTGCCGGCGTCCGCCACGGTCACGAACGTGCGTAGCTGGTCGAGTTCAAGTACGCGCATGGCGGGCCCCCATCTCATTTCGGCATTAACGATGGATGGTATCGTAAATTCCCGTTTTTCCGATGGAAGGCAAACACCTAGACTGGCATCACTTACCCGCTGAGCCAAACCCAGCCAACCCAGTGAAACCGCAAGAATGAAGGAGTCCGTCATGCCCCACATCAACCTGCAGATTTCCGGCAAGCCCAATGCATCGCTGACCCGCCGCAGCGCCGCCGCCGTAGCCGAACTGACCCAGCGCGTACTCGGCAAGAAGCCGGAGGTCACCGTCGTTTCCGTGCAGTACATCGACCACGACGCCTGGATCATTGGCGGCGAGCCGCTCTCGGAGCTTGGCCGCAACGCCTTTCACCTCGACATCAGCGTAACGGACGAAACCAACACCAAGGCTGAGAAAGCGCAGTACCTGAAGGCCGTGTTCGAGGCCCTCTCGGAGCTGATCGGCAACGTACATCCGGTTTCATACATCCACGTGGTGGATGCGCGCGCCGCCACCTACGGCTACGGTGGCCTGTCGCAGGAATACCGCTACCAGCACGGCTGAGCCCAGGCCAAGGACGACGGCGAAATGCGAGCCTTTGAGACAGGACATTGTCGCAGCGCAGCAAATTGTGGCAAAGTCGGCACCTGATCTGCCGCGCACGGCGCCACGAGCGCCGCGCGCGCGGAGCAACCACAAGGAGAACCGATGTCCTTCCTCATCGTCCTGGCCGCCCTGGCCTTCCTGATGTTTGCGGCCTACCGTGGCTACAGCGTCATCCTGTTCGCCCCGGTGGCCGCGCTTGGCGCCGTGCTGCTGACCGAGCCCGCCGCCGTGGCGCCGGTCTTCTCCGGCATCTTCATGGAGAAGATGGTCGGCTTCGTCAAACTGTATTTCCCGGTCTTCCTGCTGGGCGCCGTGTTTGGCAAGGTAATCGAGCTGTCGGGCTTCTCGGAGTCCATCGTGGCCGCGGCCATCCGCTACATAGGCCGCTCGCGTGCCAATGTGGTGATCGTCGCCGTTTGCGCGCTGCTGACCTATGGCGGCGTCTCGCTGTTCGTGGTGGTGTTCGCCGTCTATCCGTTCGCGGCGGAGCTTTACCGGCAGAGCAATATCCCCAAGCGGCTGATGCCGGGCGCCATTGCGCTGGGCGCGTTCTCGTTCACCATGGATTCGCTGCCGGGCACGCCGCAGATCCAGAACATCATCCCCACCACCTTCTTCAAGACCACGACCTGGGCAGCGCCGGTGCTAGGCCTGCTCGGCTCGCTGTTCATCATCGGGGTGGGCCTGGGCTACCTGGAGTGGCGCCGCCGCGCGGCCATGGCACGCGGCGAGGGCTACGGCGCAGCGTTGCGCAATGAGCCGGAGCGCAGCCAGACCGGCCACCTGCCGCATCCGGCACTGGCGCTGCTGCCGCTGGCGGTGGTAGGCGTGGCCAACTTCGTCTTCACGCGCATGATTCCGCAGTGGTACGGCAGCAGCAACAGCGTGTCGCTGCCCGGGCTGGCCAAGCCCGTGGAGACCCAGATCGCCACCGTGACCGCGATCTGGGCGGTGGAGGCGGCGCTGCTGCTGGGCATCGTGGTGGTGGTGGCAACGGCGTTCGGCGCGGTGCGTGAGCGCTTTGCCGAGGGCAGCAAGAGTGCCATCGGCGGCGCGCTGCTGGCCGCCATGAACACGGCCTCGGAGTATGGCTTCGGCGGCGTGATCGCCGCGCTGCCCGGCTTCCTGGTCGTCAGCGATGCGCTCAAGAGCATCGCCAACCCGCTGGTCAATGCCGCCGTGTCTGTCAGCACGCTGGCGGGCATCACCGGCTCGGCGTCGGGCGGCATGAGCATCGCGCTGGCCGCCATGTCGGACACGTTCATCCACGGCGCGCAGGCCGCCGGCATTCCGCTCGAGGTGCTGCACCGTGTGGTGTCCATGGCCAGCGGCGGCATGGATACGCTGCCGCACAACGGCGCCGTGATCACCCTGCTGGCGGTGACGGGCCTGACGCACCGGGAGTCCTACCGCGACATTTTCGCGGTGACCGTCATCAAGACGCTGGCCGTGTTCTTCGTGATCACGGTCTACTACGTGACCGGCCTGGCCTGAACGCGGCGGCGCGCGCCGCGCCTTGTGGATCGCGCCATCCTTACCTAGTGTGAGTGGGTAGCCGGCCGTGAGCGTGCGCTTTGCGCGCCACATGCCGGATGCTCCACCCTGCACTTCCCACCGGAACACCGCATGAAAACCGTGAGTCTGCCCGGCGGCGAAAGCGTTGCCGCGCTCGGCATGGGCACCTGGAACATGGGCGATCAGCCGGCCGCGCGCGCGGAAGAACTTGCCACGCTGCGTCTCGGGCTGGACCTGGGCCTGACGCTCATCGACACCGCCGAGATGTACGGCGATGGCCGCTCGGAGGAACTGGTCGGCGAAGCCATCGCCGGCCGGCGCGACGAGGTCTTCCTGGTCAGCAAGGTGTACCCGCACAACGCCGGGCGCACCGGCGCGGTGGCCGCCTGCGAACGCAGCCTGCGCCGCCTGGGCACCGACCGCCTCGACCTGTACCTGCTGCACTGGCGTGGGGGCGTACCGTTGGCGGAGACCATGGAGGCCTTCATGGCGCTGCGCAAGGCCGGCAAGATCCGGTACTTCGGCGTCAGCAACCTCGACCTTGACGATATGCGCGCGCTGTGGCGCGTGCCCGGCGGCAAGGAGGTAGCGGCCAACCAGTTGCTCTACAACCTCACGCGGCGCGGCATCGAGTGGGACTTGCTGCCCTGGCTGCGCGAGCATGGCGTTCCGTTGATGGCTTACTCGCCGATCGAGCAAGCCACGCTGCTGCGCAATCCCCGGCTTGCAGGCTTTGCCAAGAAACATGGCATCAGCCCGGTGCAGGCGGCGCTGGGCTGGCTGCTGGCGCAGCAGGGCGTCATCGCGATTCCCAAGACCAGCCACCGCGAGCGCCTGCGCGAGAACCACGGCGCACTCGCGCTGCGACTCTCCGCGCAGCAACTGGCCGAGCTGGACGCGGCCTTCCAGCCACCGGACGGCCCGCACCCGCTGGCGATGCTGTGATGTTGTGATGCCCAGGAGCCCCCGCCATGACACTCGACTACGACGCCATCATCATCGGCACCGGCCAGGCCGGCCCCCCGCTGGCGGCGCGCCTGAGCGCGGCCGGCCAGAAGGTGGCCGTGATCGAGCGCCAGTCGTTCGGCGGGACCTGCGTCAACACTGGCTGCATCCCCACCAAGACCATGGTGGCGAGCGCCTACGCGGCTAACCTGGCCCGGCGCGGCGCCGAGTACGGCGTGGTGCCCACCGGGCCTGTGACGCTGGATATGGCTCGCGTCAAGGCGCGCAAGGACGGCGTCGTCGGCAAGTCCATGCACGGCGTGGAAACGTGGGTGCGCACGCTGGAACATGGCACCGTCCATCTCGGCCACGCGCGCTTCGAGGGCCCGGACACTGTGCGCGTGAACGACACCCTGCTGCGAGCTCGCAAGATCTTCATCAACGTCGGCGGGCGTGCCGCTGCGCCGCCGATGCCCGGGATCGAACAGGTGGACTACCTGACCAACGCCGGCATGATGCGCGTGGACACCTTGCCGCGGCACCTGCTGGTAGTGGGCGGCAGTTATATCGGGCTGGAGTTCGGCCAGATGTTTCGCCGCTTCGGCAGCGAGGTCACCATCGTGCAGCGCGGCCCGCGCCTGATCGAGCGGGAGGATCCCGATGTGTCCGACGCCGTGCGCGGCATCCTCGCCGCAGAGGGCATCGGGCTGCGCCTCGATGCCGAGTGCATCGCGCTGGAACAGCGCGGCGCCGAGGTCGTGGTGAAGATGGATTGCGCGCAAGGCGCGCCCGAGATCGTCGGCTCGCACGTGCTGCTGGCGGTGGGACGGCGGCCCAATACCGACGATCTTGGCCTGGACCGCGCCGGCATCGCCGTGGATGCGCGTGGCTACATCCAGGTGGACGAGCAGTTGCGCACCAATGTGCCCGGCATCTGGGCCATGGGCGACTGCAACGGGCGCGGCGCCTTCACCCATACCGCCTACAACGATTTCGAGATCGTCGCGGCCAACCTGCTGGACGCGGCATCCGGCGAGCCGCCCCGCACGCTCGGCGACCGCATCCCCGCCTATGCCCTCTACACCGACCCGCCGCTGGGGCGCGTGGGCATGAACGAGGCCGAGGCGCGCCGGTCCGGGCGCAATGTGCTGGTTGGCATGCGGCCGATGACGCGGGTTGGCCGCGCGGTGGAAAAAGGCGAGACGCAAGGCTTCATGAAGATCCTGGTCGATGCCGACAGCCGCGAGATCCTTGGCGCGGCGGTGCTGGGCGTGGGCGGCGACGAGGTGATCCATTGCATCCTCGACGCGATGTATGCGTGCGCGCCGTACACGGTGCTCCAGCGCGCCATGCATATCCACCCAACGGTGTCCGAGCTGATCCCGACCATGCTGGGAGAGCTGCATCCGCTGGAGCCGGCCGGCCTGGCGGCGTAACTGGCCAGCGCGGCCCAGCGCTGGGCCGCGCGGCTAGCGCCGCGGCGCCGGCGCCGCGCGCTCGCCCAGGTACACCAGCAGCAGCTCCTCGACGGTGAGGCGCCGGAGCCTGGCTTCGCGTCCGATGGCGCGCTCCAGCTCAGAGAGCTGGAAGGCTTCCACGCTCATGCCGACAGCGCGCGCGTGGCGCGGGGTGATGACCTTGAGCAGCGCCACCACTTCGGGGTTGTCGGCGAGAAAACGCTCATGGGCAAGTTGCAAGCGCTCGGGGGAAAGAGTCATCGGGAAAGGACCGCAATAAGGTGGAGGCAGGTAGGTGGCGTGCGACGGCCTGGCGAGCAGGTACGGGCAGGAATGCGCGCCGGTGCCCGCGCATTACACCACAGCCGTGCCGCAGCCCCCAACCGCAGCGCAACCGCAGTGCAATCGGAACGCAAGCGCAGGCCTCGCCGCGTTATTGCGCCTTGGCGGTATAGCGCTCGCGCTCGACGTAGCGGACCAGGTAGTTGCGGGTCTTGGCTTCGGTATCCTGGCTCACCCGGTCAGCAGCCTGGCGCGCGCCGTCGCGGCCATGCGAGGACACCATCTGTGCATCCAGGTAATCGCGAAACGCCGCGTGCATGGCGTCGAGCCGGGGCCGGCACGCCTTGAGCGCCGCCCTGGCGAGATCCTGCGCGGAGGCGCTGCTGGCCATGCCGGCATCGGCCTGATCCTTTGCGCACGTCGTGTAAGCCGCGCGCAGCGATTGCCATTGCTCATTGGCTTCGGCGGAGGCTTGCGGATTGGCGGGCGCGTGCGAAGCGCAAGCCGCTGCCAGCAAGGCGACGGGGATGAGGGAGATGAGATGGAGAACGGATTTCATATGTCATGGACTTATCTGGCACGGCCGGGTTCCTGTCCGGATGAAACAGGTTGTTGCGACGCGGCCGTGCTTGTAGGACACCGCGCTCCAAAAATGCAGCCTCCGTCCTACAGCCATTCGCGAGAATGCTTTGTATATTTCTATAGAAACGATGGAAGTACACCGGCTTTTCGGAAAAACCCCAAAATCCGGCATGCGGCGAGATTTCAAGTTTCTACAAGTGCCGATTACGCCTATCCTGTAGGGTGCGTGGAGTGGCTCCGGAGTATCCGGTGCAGTGAGAGGTAAAACAATCAGGAGAGTGAGCATGGAACGCAGATCGTTTCTGACGGTAGGGGCTGGACTGGTGGTGGCAAGTTCTGGCCTGCTGGGCGCGTGTACGACCACACCCAATGCGCCCACCGACAAGGCCGCCAAGCGCCGCGAGATCGATGGCGGCGTGGACGGCACGCTCAACAAGCTGTACGAGACGGCGAAGGGTTCGCGCGAACTCGCCAACCGCGCGCGCGGCATCCTGGTCTTCCCCAACGTCCTCTCGGCCGGCTTCGTCGTGGGTGGCGAATATGGCGATGGCGCGCTGCGCGCGGGCGGCGCCAACCGTGGCTATTACCGCATCATCTCGGGCTCGGTCGGCTGGCAGATCGGTGCGCAATCCAAGGCCATCGTCCTGATGTTCATGACCCAGGAAGCACTCGACAAGTTCGTTGCCAGCAGCGGCTGGACCGCCGGCGTGGACGCCACCGTGGCGCTGGCCAAGATTGGCGCCAATGGCACCCTGGACACCAATACCGCGCAGCAGCCCATCGTTGGCTTCGTGGTCACCAACGCGGGCCTGATGGCCGGCGTGAGCCTGGAAGGCTCGAAGATCAGCAAGCTCGACATCTGAGACCACGCAGCGTGCCGGCCTGGCGCCGGCCTGTGTGCGGGGCCGGGTTGCGAAGGCAGCCCGGCCCCTGACTTTTTCCGGCCCTGCTGCCACGGCGCCGCCACACCGGCCAGACTCCCTCACGCATTGTTACCGCATACGCCACGCTAACCGGCTAGAATCCGTCCCTTTGGCCGAATTCACATGTGGTTCAAGAATCTCCAGCTGCACCGTCTGTCCGCACCGTGGTCCCTCGCCGCCGAAGAGGTCGAGGAATGCCTGGCGCGCCACGCATTTTTCCCTGGCACCAGCCTGGAGATGCAAACCCAAGGCTGGGCCTCGCCGCGTGACAACGGCGCGCTCGTCCACCAGGTCGGCAAGCAGTTGCTGCTGACCATGCGCACCGAAAAGAAGCTGCTGCCGTCCACCGTGGTCAACCAGGTCACCAAGGCCCGCGCCGTGGAACTGGAAGAGCAGCAAGGCTTCAAGCCGGGCCGCAAGCAGATGCGCGAGCTCAAGGAGCAGGTCACCGAAGAACTGCTGCCACGCGCGTTCAGCATCCGGCGCGACACCCGCGTGTGGATCGACCCGGTCAACGGCTGGCTCGCCATCGACGCCGCCGCCCCGGCCAAGGCCGATGAAGTGCGCGGCCTGCTGTTCAAGGCCATCGACCCGCTGCCGCTGGACAACCTGCATGTGAACCAGTCGCCGGTCACCGCCATGACCGACTGGCTGGCCACCGACACGGCCCCGGCCGGCTTCACCCTCGACCAGGAAATGGAGCTGCAATCCAGCGCCGAGAGCAAGGCCACGGTGCGTTATGTGCGCCATCCGCTGGATGCCGAGGACCTGCGCCGCCACATTGCCGCCGGCAAGCGCTGCACGCGCCTGGCGATGACCTGGAACGACCGTGTGTCCTTCGTGCTCACCGAGTCGCTGACCATCAAGCGCGTGGCGCCGCTGGATGTCATCAAGGAGCAGGCCGACCCGAGCGCCCGCGACGACGAAGAACGCTTCGACGGCGACTTCACCATGATGGCCGGCGAACTGGCCAACCTGCTGTCGGACCTGACCGCCGCGCTCGGCGGCGAACGCAAGCTGTAAGCCAGCGCGTCAGCGGGCCGCCCAGGCCGGTTCAACCTGGATTCAGGCGGCGCCGCCCGGCGGCGCCGCGCCGTAGCCCAGCAACCCGCTGGCGACCTGCGCCTCATGGCGCACGGCCACGGCGATGGGCCCATCCATCGACGCATCGAAGCCGCCGGTGGCGCCCAGCGCCGTGAGCACCGCGCAGACGCGGCCCGTGTAGTCGTACAGCGGCGCTGCCACGGCGCTGATGCCCTTCAGGTTGGTATCGCGCACCACCGCGCACCCGGCGGCTTGCACTTCGCGCCGCAGCACGCCGATGGGGTCATCGCGATCCAGTTGCGCGCGCAGGTCCGCCGGCGCCGCCTCGAGTTCTTCTTCCGCCATCGCCCGCACGCGCGGCTCGTCGAGCAAGCCCAGCAGCGCGCGGCCCGTAGCCGACCACAGCATCGGCATCACCGAACCCACCCGCACATTGACCGTCACGGGCAGCCCCGGCTCCTCGAAGCGCACGATGGTCGGGCCCTTGTTGCCCATCACCGCCACAAAGCAGGTCACGTCCAGGCTCTCGCGCAGACGGACCAGCGACGGCTCGGCGATCCGGATCGGATCGACCTGCCGCATTGCTGCCAGGCCGATCAGCATGGCCTCCACCCCCAGGAAATACTGCTGCGATGCCGACGCCTGCGCCACCAGCCCCTCATCGATCAGGCTGGCCAGGTAGCGGTGCACCTTGGCCGGGCTCTCGCCGATATGCGCAGCCAGCGCGGTCAGGCTGGCGCGCCCGCCGAGGTTGGCCAAGCCCTTGAGCACCGTCATGCCGGTCTGCGCCGACTGCACGCGCTGGCGGCGCTCGCGCGCCGGCGGCTCAGCGGGCGTGGCGGCTTCGGCGAGATCAGTGAGATCGCCTGAGATGCGTGAGGCGCTTGGGTCGATTCTTGTCTTCATGGGCGGAGATTCTAGTGCCGTGCATGGCGCTGCGGCATCAAACCCACGTTAACCCGCATCGTTATATTACGCATTGCGTATATCATTTACGCACAAAATGCCGGACTGAGCCACGCCTCGACCGGCACCCAAACGGGAACAGGAGACAAGATGATCACCATTCGCAAATGCATCGCCGCGGGCCTTGGCCTGGCCGCCATCCCCATGCTGGCGGCCACCGCTGCCGCCGAGCCGGCCTACCCCGCCAAGCCGGTGCGCTGGATCGTGCCGTACGCAGCCGGTGGCGGCTCGGACTTCCTGGCGCGCTCCATCGGCCAGGCCCTCTCGACCCGGCTTGGCCAGCCCGTGCTGGTGGACAACAAGCCGGGTGGCAATACCGCGATCGGCGCAGCGGAAACCGCACGCGCGCCGGCAGACGGCTACACGGTGCTGTCGGCGGACAATGGCACGCTGGTGTTCAACCCGGCGCTGTACAAAACGCTTTCCTACAACCCGGTCAAGGACCTGGCGCCAGTCACCTTGCTGGGCCGCTTTCCGATGATCCTGGTGGTGGGCCCGGGCATGAACGTCAACACCGTGCAGGAGTTCGTCGCCCGCGCCAAATCCAAGCCGGGCGGCATCGACTACGCCTCGGCCGGTGCCGGGAGCCCGCACCATCTCGCCATGGAACTGCTCAAGGTTGAGGCAGGGCTGAACATGGTCCACGCGCCCTATCGCGGCGCGGCGCCCGCGCTGGCCGACGTGGCCGGCGGCCAGGTCCCGGCCATGATGGTCGACCTGGCCGCGGGCGCGGGCTTCATCAAGGGCGGCAAGGTCAAGGCGCTGGCCGTGGCCAACCCGACCCGCCTGCCCCAGTTGCCGGACGTGCCGACTTTTGCCGAGGCAGGCTACAAGAACGTGGAGGCTGCCGCGCTGGTGGGCATGGTGGTGCCGGCCGCCACGCCGCCGGAGATCGTCGCCACGCTGAACAAGCAGGTGGTGGCCGCGATCAAGGACCCGGCCGTGAACAAGCGGCTGGTGGACTTCGGCGTGGAACCGGTCGGCAACACGCCCGGGCAATACGCCGAACTGCTGCGCAGCGAGACCACCCGCTGGCACAAGCTGATCCGCGACCTGAAGATCACGCTAGAGTAACCGCGGCGCACCGCACCCGCCCCTTCGCAAACGAGAACACGGAGCAACAGGCATGGCCAACGCCACCCCCAATCCACACGCCTCGGGATGTCCCGTTGACCATCGCTTGCTGACAGCGCAGCGCTCGCCCACCGGCTGCCCGGTCAGCCCGGGCGCGGCCAGCTTCGATCCCTTCGAGGATGGCTACCAGCAGGACCCGCCCGAGTACGTGCGCTGGGCGCGCGAGCAGGAGCCGGTCTTCTACAGCCCCAAGCTGGGCTACTGGGTGGTGACGCGCTACGACGACATCAAGGCGATCTTTCGCGACAACCTCACCTTCAGCCCCTCCATCGCGCTGGAGAAGATCACGCCGACAGGACCGCAAGCTAACGCCGTGCTGGCGTCCTACGGCTACGCGATGAGCCGCACGCTGGTCAACGAAGACGAGCCAGCGCACATGCCGCGCCGCCGCGTGCTGATGGCGCCGTTTACGCCCGAAGAACTCAAGCATCACGAGCCCATGGTGCGCAAGCTGGCGCGCGAGTATGTCGACCGCTTTGTCGACGACGGCCGCGCCGACCTGGTCGACCAGATGCTGTGGGAGGTGCCGCTGACCGTGGCGCTGCATTTTCTCGGCGTGCCCGAGGAAGACATGGACCTGCTGCGCAAATACTCCATCGCGCATACCGTCAATACCTGGGGCCGGCCCAGGCCGGAGGAACAGGTCGAAGTCGCGCATGCCGTGGGCAACTTCTGGCAACTGGCGGGCAAGATCCTCGACAAGATGCGGCAGGACCCGTCCGGCCCGGGCTGGATGCGCTATGGCATCCGCAAGCAGGTGGAGTATCCGGAGATCGTCACCGACTCCTACCTGCACTCGATGATGATGGCCGGCATTGTCGCCGCGCATGAAACCACGGCCAACGCCACGGCCAATGCCATGAAGCTGCTGCTGCAGCATCCACGCGCCTGGCAGGAGATCTGCGAAGACCCGGGCCTGATCCCGAACGCGGTAGAGGAATGCCTGCGGCACAACGGCTCGGTGGCGGCCTGGCGGCGCCTGGCCGCGCGCGACGTGCAGGTCGGCGGCGTCGACATTCCCGCCGGCGCCAAGCTGCTGATCGTGACGTCCTCGGCCAACCACGACGAGCGGCACTTCGCCGATGCGGATCTCTTCGACATCCGCCGCGAGAACGCCAGCGACCAGCTCACCTTCGGCTACGGCTCGCACCAGTGCATGGGCAAGAACCTGGCGCGCATGGAGATGCAGGTCTTCCTGGAGGAACTCACGCGGCGCCTGCCCCATATGCGCCTGGCAGAGCAGTCATTCAGCTACGTGCCGAACACCTCGTTCCGCGGGCCCGAGCACATGTGGGTGGAATGGGACCCGAAGCAAAACCCCGAGCGCGCCAACCCCGCGCTGCTGGAAGTACAAGTGCCGGTGCGCATCGGCGAGCCTTTGGGGCATGCAATCAGCCGGCCGGTGGTGGTGGCCAGCGCGACCCGGGCGGCCGAGGGCATTGTCCGGCTGCGGCTGGTATCGCCCGATGGCAAGCCGATGCCGCGCTGGGCGCCGGGCGCGCACATCGACGTGGAATGCGGCGACACCGGACTGTCGCGGCAATACTCCCTTTGTGGCGACCCGGACGACAACAGTGCACTGGAGATCGCCGTGCTGCGCGAAGCGCAAGGCCGTGGTGGCTCCGCTTGGGTGCATGACAGCGTCAAGGCCGGCGACCGCCTGAAGATCCGTGGCCCACGCAACCATTTCCGGCTGGATGAGGCCGCGGGCAAGCTGATCCTGATCGCCGGGGGCATCGGCATCACGCCCGTCAGCGCCATGGCGCGGCGCGCCAAGGCGCTCGGCATGGACTACGCCTTGCACTACAGCGGGCGCTCGCGTGCGTCCATGGCGCTGCTCGACGAGCTCATCGCACTGCACGGCGACCGCCTGCATGTCTACGTCAAGGATGAAGGCCGGCGCAACGACTTCGCCAGCCTGCTCGGGCAGCCCCAGGCGGATACGCAGATCTACGCCTGCGGCCCCGCGCGCATGCTGGCAGCACTGCAGCAACAGTGCGCCGGCTGGCCCGGCGATGCGCTGCGCATCGAACATTTCGAGTCGACGCTGGCCACGCTGGATCCGGGCCAGGAGCAGGCGTTCGAAGCCGAGCTGAAGGACTCCGGCATCGTCGTCGCGGTCGCCCCGGGCCAGACGCTGCTGGCCGCGCTGCGCGCCGCCAACATCGACATGCAGAGCGATTGCGAGGAAGGCCTGTGCGGCTCCTGCGAGGTGCGCGTGCTGGCCGGCGAAATCGACCACCGCGACGTGGTGCTCACGCGCGCGGAGCGCGAGGCCAACACCAAGATGATGGCCTGCTGCTCGCGCGCGAAATGCCAGCGGATCGTGCTGGAGCTATAGGCGCGGCGGGCGCTCAGCCGCCCTGCTCTGCTGCCAGCTTCGCATCGATGGCTTGAACATGGTGGAGCCCGGCTACTTCGACCAAGCCCACCTGACGCGAGATTTCACCAGGCTGGTGGGCGTATCCCCGGGGCGACTACCAGCGCTCGCAGCAGGGGCCGGCAGGCGCACGCTGAGCGGCAAGTCAGCCCGCGCCGCCGATGTGCGCAGCCAGGTAATCGATCAATGCCCGCACCTTGGGCGGCAGGAAGCGGTTGGGCGGGTAGAGCAGCCACACCGTCCCCACGTAGGCGCGTGCCTGCAATTCCCAGTCTGGCAACACCTGCACCAGATCGCCGGCCTGCAAGGCAAGGGCCGCGGTGAACTCGGGCAGGCTGGCGATGCCAAGATCCTGCTGCGCCGCCTCCAGCCGCGCGCCAGCGTGGTTGGCGATATAGCGCCCGCTCACCGTCACGGTTTGCGTCTCGCTGTCGCGGCGCAAGCGCCAGCGGTTATCGTCTGCGGTTTCCCCCAGGTACAGGCAATCGTGCTGCGCGAGATCGCGCGGCTGCGCCGGCGTGCCGCGCGCGCGCAGATAGGCGGGCGAGGCGCACAGCACCCAGCGCACCGCGCCCAGGCGGCGCCCGGCAAGGCCGGGCGGTGGGTGCTCGGTCAGCCGGATCACCAGGTCGAGGTCGTCCGCAAGTGGATCGGCCTCGTGGTCGGTAAACAGCAACTGCAGGTCCACGTCCGGATAAGCCTGCAGGAAAGCCGGCACCAGCGGATGGATCACCGTCTTGGCAAATGCGGTCGGCGCGCTGACGCTGACCCTGCCCTGCGGCCGGCCCACCACATGGCCGGCGGCGTCCAGCGCCCCCGCCGCGGCGCTCACCACGTCGCGGCAATAGCGGTACACCTCGGCGCCCGATTCCGTCATGCGCACCTTGCGGGTCGAGCGCTCCAGCAAGCGCGTGGCCAGTGCCTCCTCCAGGCGCTTGATCTGGCGGCTGACAGTGGACGGTGTGCTGCCAAGCTGGCGCGCGGCAACAGAAAAATTGCCCGCGTCGACCACGCGCGCGAACACCGCCATGTCGGGCAGCAAGGCAAAGAGATCAGCTTGGTTCATGAGGCGGCTCGCGGCGGGCAGAGGCGGATTAATGCATATGCGGCATAAAGGCTTTGCATTCCGACCCGATTATCACCGTGGATGCAAAGCGGCACAATGCAGGACCGAATGCACAAGGCCCACCATGCCCGCGCCAAAAAACCTGTTACTGCTGTCCGACCTGATGCTGCTCGCGGTCGCCGTGGTCTGGGGCAGCAGCTACGGCATCGTCAAGAGCGCACTGGTCTTCTACCCGGTGCTCGGCCTGCTGACGCTACGTTTTGGCATCACCTTCGTGGTGCTCTCGCCCACGCTGGCCGCGCTGCGCCGCACCAACCCCGCCACCCTGCGCGGAGTGCTGGGCACCGGCGTGCTGCTGCTCGGCATCTTCCTGTGCGAAACCTTCGGCGTGCTGCTAACGCGCGCCGCTAACGCCGCCTTCCTGATCAGCCTGTGCGTGGTGCTGACGCCGCTGGCGGAGTGGCTGCTGCTCAAGCGCCGTCCAAGCCGTATCGAATGGGCTGCGGTGGCGCTCTCCCTGCTGGGCGCGTGGCTGCTGGCGGGCCACGGCGAACTGGGCTTCAACCTTGGCGACGCACTGATCCTTGCTGCCGCCGTACTGCGCGCGCTGATGGTCTGCGCGACCAAGCGGCTGGTGCGAGGCCGGTCCATGCCGGCGCTGACGATGACGGCGGTGCAATCCGGCGTGGTCGCCGTCGGCAGCGCGGGCGTGGCACTGGCGCTGGTGCCCGCTCAATGGCAGCCCCTGCCGTCGTTCTCTGGCCACCCCGCGTTCTGGGGCTACGTGCTGTGGCTGGTCGCCGCCTGCACGCTATTCGCCTTCTTTGCGCAGAACTACGCCATCCGGCGCAGCAGCCCCACGCGGGTAGCGCTGCTGATGGGCAGCGAGCCCGCCTTCGGCGCGTTGTTCGCCAGCCTGTGGCTGGCAGAGCGCATCTCCGCTGCGGCGTGGGCAGGCGGCGGGCTGATCGTGGCGGCATCACTGTTGGCCACGGTGCGCTGGGGCAAGCCCGCGGCCCCCGAGATACCGCAGGGCTCGCAGGCCTGAAGGCAGGATCCGTTGCAGCCAGCCGCGGCCATACAATCCGTGCATGCCCATTTGGACAGGCGAGAGGATTCCCTATGACGATGACCGACGTGTATGACCTGCGCGAGCCGGCCCGGGCCGAAATCGACGCCATCAAAGGCCCGGCCGTGATCGAGTTCGGCGCGCCCTGGTGCGGCTACTGCATGCGGGCGCAGCCCCACCTGGCCTGCGCCATGGCCAGCCATCCGGCGGTTGCCCATATCAAGGTCGAGGACGGCAGCGGCAAGCCGCTCGGCCGCTCGTTCCGGGTCAAGCTATGGCCCACGCTGGTGTTCATGCGCGACGGCGTGGAGGTGGCGCGATTGGTGCGACCGAGCGAGACGCGGGCGATCGAGGAGGCGTTAAGGCGGATTGCGGGCTGATGCTGGCCCGCACCGCCGATCGCTGATCGCTGATCGCTTATGCAAGCGCAAAGAAAAAAGCTCCCGAAGGAGCTCTTTTCTTTCTGCGTGGCGGCATTCACCACGCTCAATCCCAGGACAACGCCCCACCGGTCTGATACTCGATGACGCGCGTCTCGAAGAAGTTGCGTTCCTTCTTCAGGTCGATCATCTCGCTCATCCACGGGAACGGGTTTTCCTCGTTCGGGAACAGCTGCTCCAGGCCGATCTGCTGGCAGCGGCGGTTGCAGATGAAGCGCAGGTAGCCCTTGAACATCGGTGCGTTCAGGCCCAGCACGCCACGCGGCATGGTGTCCTCGGCGTAGCGGTATTCGAGGTCCACGGCTTTCTTGAACAGCGCGGTGATCTCTTCCTTGAACTCGGCGGTCCACAGGTGCGGATTCTCGAGCTTGATCTGGTTGATCAGGTCGATGCCGAAGTTGCAATGCAGGGACTCGTCGCGCAGGATGTACTGGTACTGCTCGGCGGCGCCGGTCATCTTGTTCTGGCGGCCCATGGCCAGGATCTGCGTGAAGCCCACGTAGAAGAACAGGCCTTCCATGATGCAGGCGAACACGATCAGCGACTTGAGCAGCTTCTGGTCGTTCTCCGGCGTGCCGGTCTTGAAGGCCGGGTCGGTCAGCGTGTCGATGAACGGGATCAGGAACTCATCCTTGTCGCGGATCGACTGCACTTCGTGGTACGCATTGAAGATCTCGGCTTCATTGAGGCCGAGCGACTCCACGATGTACTGGTAGGCGTGCGTGTGGATCGCTTCTTCGAAGGCCTGGCGCAGCAGGTACTGGCGGCATTCCGGCGCGGTGATCTGGCGGTAGGTGCCCAGCACGATGTTGTTGGCGGCCAGCGAGTCGGCGGTCACGAAGAAGCCGAGGTTGCGCTTGATCACGCGGCGCTCGTCTTCGGTCAGCCCGTTCGGGTCCTTCCACAGCGCGATGTCGCGCGACATGTTGATTTCCTGCGGCATCCAGTGGTTGGCGCAGCCGGCCAGGTATTTTTCCCAGGCCCACTTGTACTTGAACGGCACCAGCTGGTTGACGTCGGTCGAGCCATTGATGACGCGCTTGTCGGCGGCGTTCACGCGGCGGTCCGTCGGCGCGTCGGACGCCGGCAGGTTGCCGAGGATACCCGTGCCGGCCGGCTGCGTGGCGGCCGGCGGCAGCACGCCGTGCTGGTCGACAGAGCGTGCGGCAGCAGGCGTGGCGGTGGGATTCGGCGCGGGCTGCGGGGCAGCCTGCGGGGTGGCTTGAACGTCGTCGTCCCAGCTCAGCATGGTGTGGTTCTCCGTGGAATGCTTTGGTTTGCCGCTGTCCTCGCCGCGCGAGCGGCGCAGCGAGGATCAGGGCAGGTAATGACTTACTGGCGACTTACTGGCAGGCTTCGCACTCGTCGAAACCGGCGTCGCCCGGGCGCATCGTGCAGACCGCGCCTTCGGCTTCCGGCATGGCCGGTGCGGAGGCGGCGGCCTGGTCGATGCCGGCGGCGCTGATGCCGCTGTCGCTACCCGACGACACGGCGTTGAGCGAGCCGCGCGACACGGTGGACTTCTCCACGTGGGTGGCTGCCATCGTGCGCAGGTAGTACGTGGTCTTCAGGCCGCGCAGCCAGGCCAGCTTGTAGGTGTCGTCCAGCTTCTTGCCCGAGGCGCCGGCCATGTAGATGTTGAGCGACTGTGCCTGGTCGATCCACTTCTGGCGGCGGCTGGCGGCTTCCACCAGCCAGCTCGGCTCGACTTCGAAGGCCGTCGCGTAGATGTCGCGCAGGTCTTGCGGAATGCGGTCGATGCGGGCCAGCTTGCCGTCGAAATACTTCAGGTCGGCGACCATGACTTCGTCCCACAGGCCGCGTGCCTTCAGGTCGCGCACCAGGTAGTCGTTGACCACCGTGAACTCGCCCGACAGGTTGGACTTGACGTACAGGTTCTGGAAGGTCGGTTCGATGCAGGCCGACACGCCGATGATGTTCGAGATCGTTGCCGTCGGCGCGATCGCGATGCAGTTCGAGTTGCGCATGCCGTGCTGCTTGATGCGCGCGCGCAGGCTGTCCCAGTCCATGGTCGAGGAATGATCCACTTCCAGGTAGCCGCCGCGTTCTTCGGCCAGCAGCTTGAGCGAGTCCTGCGGCAGGATGCCGCGATCCCACAGCGAGCCTTCATAGGTGCTGTAGCGCCCGCGTTCTTCCGCCAGCTCGCTGGAGGCGCGGTAGGCGTAGTAGCACACCGCTTCCATCGAGGTGTCGGCGAACTGCACCGCGGCGTCGCTGGCGTACGGCAGGCGCAGCATGTGCAGGCAGTCCTGGAAGCCCATGATGCCCATGCCGACCGGGCGATGGCGCAGGTTGGAGTTGCGTGCCTTCTCGACCGCGTAGTAGTTGATGTCGATCACGTTGTCGAGCATGCGCATCGCGGTGCGGATGGTCTTCTCGAGCTTGGCGTGATCGAGCACCTGGGTGCCGTCGGCCTGTTGCTTCAGGTGGGCGACCAGGTTCACCGAACCCAGGTTGCAAACGGCGATCTCGCTGTCGTTGGTGTTGAGCGTGATTTCCGTGCACAGGTTGGAGCTGTGCACCACGCCCACGTGCTGCTGCGGGCTGCGGATGTTGCACGGATCCTTGAAGGTGATCCAGGGATGGCCGGTCTCGAACAGCATGCCCAGCATCTTGCGCCACAGCTGCATGGCGGGGATCTTCTTGAACAGCTTGAGCTCGCCACGGGCGGCCTTGGCTTCGTAGCCCAGGTAGGCTTCTTCGAATGCCTTGCCGACCAGGTCGTGCAGGTCCGGGCAGGTGGCGGGCGAGAACAGGGTCCATTCGCCGGCTTCCATCACGCGCTTCATGAACAGGTCGGGAATCCAGTTCGCCGTGTTCATGTCGTGGGTGCGACGGCGATCGTCGCCGGTGTTCTTGCGCAGCTCGAGGAATTCCTCGATGTCCAGGTGCCAGGTTTCCAGGTAGGCGCAGACCGCGCCCTTGCGCTTGCCACCCTGATTGACCGCCACGGCGGTGTCGTTCACCACCTTCAGGAACGGCACCACGCCTTGCGACTTGCCGTTGGTGCCCTTGATGTGCGAGCCGAGGGCACGCACATTGGTCCAGTCGTTGCCCAGACCACCGGCGAACTTCGACAGCAGCGCGTTTTCCTTCAGCGCCTCGTAGATGCCTTCCAGGTCATCCGACACGGTGGTCAGGTAGCACGACGACAGCTGCGAGCGGCGGGTGCCCGAGTTGAACAGGGTCGGCGTGGACGACATGAAGTCGAACGACGACAGCAACTGGTAGAACTCGATGGCACGGGCTTCGCGGTCCTTCTCGCCCAGCGCCAGGCCCATCGCCACGCGCATGAAGAATGCCTGCGGCATTTCGATGCGGGTCTCGTCGATGTGCAGGAAGTATCGGTCGTACAGGGTCTGCAGGCCCAGGTAGTTGAACTGGAAGTCGCGCTGGGCGTCCAGTGCCGCGCCCAGGCGGACCAGGTCATAGGTGGCCAGCTTCTCGTCCAGCAGCTCGGCTTCGATGCCGCGCGCGATGAACTTGGGGAAGTAGTCGGCGTAGCGCGACACCATCTCGGTCTGGGTCACTTCGGCGCCCAGGATTTCCTTGCGGATGGTGTGCAGCAGGATACGTGCGGTGACCTGGCTGTAGGCCGGGTCCTTCTCGATCAGGGTACGCGCGGCCAGGATGGCGGAGTCGTAGACCTGGGTCATCGGCACGCCGTCGTACAGGTTCTTCAGCGTTTCCTTGAGGATCGGCTCGGCGCTGACGGCATCGCCAAGGCCCGAGCAGGCGTTGTCGATCAGGCCATGCAGCGCGCCCAGGTCCAGCACGCGGGCTACGCCCGCATCGGTCACGTTGAACGTGGCGCCGCCTTCCTGCACGCGGGCCACCGCCTGGGCGTTTGCCTGGGCGCGTTCCTGGGTGCGCTTCTCGCGGTACAGCACGTAGGCGCGGGCCACTTCATGCTCGCCCGAGCGCATCAGCGCAAGCTCGACGTGATCCTGCACGTCTTCGATATGGAAGGTGCCGCCGTTAGGGCGGCTGCGCAGCAGCGCGCGGACCACATTCTGGGTCACTTGCTCGACCACTTCGCGCACACGCGCCGAAGCGGCGCCCTGTCCGCCGTTGACGGCGAGAAAGGCCTTGGTCACCGCGACCGAGATCTTGCTCGGCTCGAACGCCACGACGGCGCCGTTACGTCGGATGATCTTGTAGTCCTGGTAGCTGCCAGCGGCGGCAGTAGCGGGGCTCGACTGCGCGTTCGCTGCTGCACCGGCGCCAGTTGCGCCGGTGGAGATTTCGTTCTGGGCTGTCTGCATGAGGAACTCCTGTTCTGACCCGTGTTTTATGAGTGACAAAGAGTCCCGGGCAAAATGCGCAAAAAGGCTCAGACACGCCGGCCGGCCTTACCCGGGAGGGCGCGCTGCTATTGCTGGATTCTGCTGGGACTCTTGTGATGCGCCGGCCCTTCGGCGGACCGCAGCCATTGCTGCGGCGGTAACTGCACACCTAGGCCGGCTCCCCGAAAGCACCACTAGATCTAGTGGTCGATGCGAAAAACTGAACTAAGTATAGTGAAACGGAGCGGATTCACCAGTCTTGACAAGCGCCTTTTTGGCGCGAATTCCAGTGCCGGCATGGCATGCGGCGCTGCGCCATACCCGCTAGCCCAAGAGACGCAAGGGAATCCGCCCGACGGTTCGTTACCGCACCATGACGCGAAATTTTTTTGATTGACCTGACCTCTTCGATAGGCGCGGACTTTATCAGGGTTTTCCCCAGATCGCGGCTTTCCCCTAGACCTCGCTTGTTGGCCTTGCCTCAGGGCTGTTCTTTCCGGTAAGGCAGTTGCGCGGGCGCCACGCCGGCTGCGGCGGCAAAGCCCGCCCAGTCGAAATGTGGCCCCGGATCCGTCTTGCGCCCCGGCGCGATATCGCTGTGCCCCGCCACGGCCCGCACCGGATAGGTGCCTAGCAGGGCACGCACCAGCGCTGCGGTGGTGTGGTATTGGGCCAACGTGAACGGCTGGTCGTCGCTGCCTTCCACCTCGATGCCGATGGAAAAGTCGTTGCAACGTGGCCGGCCGAAGAACTCGGACTGGCCGGCGTGCCAGGCGCGGTCCAGGCAAGACACGAACTGGACCAGCTCGCCCCCTCGCGTCACCAGGAAATGCGCCGACACCCGCACTTGATGGATCGTCTCGAAAAACGGATGGCGCGACGGGTCGAGACGGTTCAGGAAGAAGGCTTCGATATCGCCGCTGCCGAATTGCCCGGGCGGCAGGCTTATGTTGTGGATCACCACCAGGTCCACCGGCATGTGCGCGGGCCGGGCGTCGAAATTGGGGGACGGCACCTGGCGCGCCGCGGGCACCCAGCCCGCCGGGTCGGGGACGAATCGCGAGCCCGGCGCGGACTGGGCTGCCTGGGCGGCCTGGTCGAGGTCAGGCATGGCGATCTCCATCCGCCGCCAGCAGCCCGTCGCGCAGCGCTTCGCTGGTTTCAGCGGCGCCGTCAGCCGGGTCATCGCGGCCCTCGCGGATGCCAAGCTGCTGGATGCGGTAGCGCAACTGGCGAAAGCTCAGGCCCAGCAGCGGCGCGGCGGCTGTCCGGTTGAAGCCGGTCTGCTGCAGCGCCTGCAGGATCAGGTCGCGCTCTAGCGCTTCGAGCCGGCCGGGCAGGTCGATCGGGAAGGTGGCTCGGCAAGCGTCTGCGGCCGCCTCCACGGCCCGAGGTGTCGCGGGTTGCGCAAACAGATCGGGCTGCGCGCCGTCCCGGGATTCGGCGTGCGCATCGTACGCAAGCTCCTGCATGGCGCCCGGCCGCAAGCCGGACGCTGCCGGCGCAGCCGCCGAGGCCAGGTAGGCGTGCGGCGCGGGCGGGCGTGGCATGGCCGAATGGCCCATGCCCGCATCCATCTGGCCCAGGTCGTCCACCTCGATGGTATTGCCCTCGGCGAAGGCATAGGCCCGCTCGAGCAGGTTTTCCAGCTCGCGCACATTGCCCGGGAACGGATAGTCGGACAGCCGCTGCAGCGCGGCCGCCGCCAGCCGCTTGGGACGGGGATCGCCATAGCGCACCGCCAGGTACTCCAGGATGGCGCTGGCCAGCACCGGGATATCCTCGCGCCGCTCGCGCAGCGTGGGCATGCGCAGCGCCAGCACGTTGAGGCGGTAGAACAGGTCCTGGCGGAACTGGCCGGAGGCGACCATCGCGGAAAGATCCTTGTGGCTGGCACACAGCACCCGCACGTCCACGCTCTCCTCGCGGCTCGCGCCGATCTTGCGCACGCGCCGCTCCTGCAGCACGCGCAGCAGCTTGACCTGCATCGCCAGCGGCAGGTCCGCCACCTCGTCGAGCAGCAGCGTGCCGCCATTGGCAGCCTGGAAGAAGCCACCGCGCTCGGCGTCGGCCCCGGTGAAGGCGCCCTTCACATGGCCAAAGAACTCCGACTCCATCAGGGTCTCGGGGATGGCGCCGCAATTGACCGCGATAAAGGGATGCGCCGCGCGCGCGCTGACCGCGTGGATGGCACGCGCCGCACGCTCCTTGCCACTGCCGGACTCGCCGCTGATGACGATCGGCGCCATGCTGCGCGCCAGCCGCGAGAGCGAGCGGCGCACCTCGTGCATGGCCGGAGAATGGCCGGGAAGCAGGTTGACGGCGCGGTCCACGGTTTCCTGCGCCCCGCTGCCGCCGTCACCGCCCTCGGCACCCTCGGCGCCGTCACGCTGCTGGCGCCCCAGGGCATTCAGGATCAGGCTGCGCAGCTGGTCCAGCGAGACCGGCTTGGCGATGTAGTCGAACGCGCCCGCCTTGAGTGCCTCCACGGCATTGTCGGCGCTGCCGTAGGCGGTGATCACGGCCACCGGCACCCGCTCCGGCGCGCTCGAGAGCTGGCGCACGATATCGATGCCAAGCCCGTCGCCCAGCCGCATGTCGGTCAGTACCAGGCTATAGCGGCGCGCGGCGAGCTGCTGGCGCGCCTCGGCCAGCGAGCCGGCCAGCACCACTTCGTGGCCCATGCGGCGGATCGAGATATCGAGCAGTTCTCGCAGGTCGGCCTCGTCGTCGATGACGAGAATCGGGTCGGGGCCTGGCGTCTTGAGGGGCATGGGTCTGCGTCTGGCGATCTGGCGAAATGGGGTCGGGGCGGCGACTGAACGAGTGGCTGATCGGGTGGCCGGGCATGCCGGCGCGGCTCAGCCACCCCCGCTGTCCGGCGCTTCGATGCGCAAGGTCAGGACAAAAGCCTTGGCCGGCAGTGTATCGCGTGCAGCCGGCGCCAGCATGCCGGTCTGCGCCAGCAGCGCGTCGATCGAAATGGTGCCGTAGCGCACTTGGGCGTCGTTGGCGCCGCATAGCTCGCGCGCCATGAACAGCCCGAGGCCGGTGCCCTGGGCGTTGCTGGTAAAGAAGGGCTCGAACAAGGTGCGCTGGTGCTCGCGCGACACCTCGACGCCATCGTTCCAGACGATCAGCTCGGCATGGTGCTGGTCAAGCGCATGGGCTAGCAGGCGGATCGCCCCGGGCAGGCGGCTGCAGTAGCGCCAGGCGTTGTCGAGCAGGTTGCCAAGCACTTGCTGCAACTGGGAGGCATCGAAGATGACCGGGCGCGCCACGTCCACCGTGAGCCGGATGGCATTGGCGTTGATCTCGGCCGGACGCGGCACGCGCCGCGCGCCGACCGGGTCGTGGCTGGTGGAGCGGGCGCGCATCTCCAGCCGCCAGCGGCCGACGATCTCCGGCAGCGCCTGGTTCAGATCCACCGTGGTGCGCTCGGTGCGCGGGCGGCGCGACATCTGCAGCACGTCCGACACCACCTGGTCGAGCCGGCGCACATTGTCGTGAATGATGCGCAGCAGCCGCGCATCCACGTCGCCCTCCGCGCGCCCCGCCTCGCCCGGGCGCGCGGCCCGGCGGCTGGTTTCGGCCAGCAGCTCGCTGGCCTGGCTGATGGCCGCCAGCGGATTGCGGATCTGGTGTGCCACGCTGGCCACCAGGCGCCCCATGGCAGCCAGCTTCTCCTGTTGCACCTGCTCGGCAATGCGCTCCCAGCTTTCGATATGGACCAGCACCGTGTCGCGCATCTCGCTGCGCAGCAAGGCCTCGTCCTCCGGGCGCCAGGCCATGGCCTCGCTCTGGGCGATGGCCAGGCGCAGCCGGGCCGCCGCCTCTGGCGACAGCTCGTTCCAGGTTCCTGTGTTCATGGCGTTTTGGGCACTCAGCGAGACTGACATCGAGGACGCGAAGGTGGAGCGCAGGCTGGCCAGCCCCGGCAGCAAGAAGCGCAGCCGCAGCCGCGTGTGCAGGATGGGGCCGCGCCCCGAGGATGGCCGCGACGGCAGCGGCAGCAATTGCAGGATGCGAGGCGCATCGTCCTTGCTGCGCACCCAGTCGCGCAGCATTTCCATCAGCGGCTGCAGGCGGGGGATCTGGCGCAGGTCGAACAGCGCATCGCGCCCGTTGGCGGGTGTCTCCGAATGCTTGCCCCGTTCGGCAGGCTGCACGCCCAGCAGCACCACCGCGGCCGGGTTGGCCGCCACCACCACGCCGTTGGCACGCAGCAGCATCACCCCGTCCTGCATGTCGTTGACCATCAGGCGGTTGACCAGTTGCTGCAGGCGCAGCTCCTGCTCGCGCGCCAGCGCCAGCCGCTCCTGCGCGAGCTGGCGGTTGGCCAGCAGGTACATCAGAGAGGCCGCGATCATGAAGACCAGCCCGTACAGCCCCGAGCCCAGCAAACCCGTGTCGGCCTGGCGCAACAGCAAGGTCTGCGCGAAGGGGGCGCTCATCACCACCAGCGCGGACACTGCCGCAGCGAACAGCGCGAACAGCAGGCTGGTGAGCGCGCCTGCCTGCAGCGCAGGCAACAGGAAGATCATGGCGAGCCCCTCGCCGCGCTGGCCCTGCGCGTGAAAGATCAGGCCAAGCAGGGCGAGGTCGGCCAGCACCTGGAAGCGCACCCGCAGGTGAAAGCCGCGGCGCCACCAGAGCGTGGCGACCAACATCCCCAGCGCCATCACGGCGTAGGGCACGGCCAGCGGCAGCGCGGCCAGGCCGCTGCCGAACCCGCTGCCCAGTCCAGTGGCCAGCGCCTGCGCGGCTCGCTCGGCCTCGGCGCGCTGCGCCGGCAGCCAGGCGTAGCCCAGCAGCAGCGCGGCTACGGCCAGCCGGGTCCAGCAGAAATAGCGCAGCAAGCGCCAGTGGAATTCAGGAGGTTCGGGCTGGCGCCACATCGCCGCAAGGGCGTGCCAGGCATTCAGGCGGGACCAGAACGAGGCAGGCCCGTTCATGCGGCAGGGCTGTCCGGATCGCTATCGGCCGGCAGGTGGGCGCGCCGGCAGTAGTGCAAGCCGCGGTAGGCGATCGCTTCGCCCTGCGGCAGATGCACCCCGCAGCGCGCGCATTGCACCATGGCTTCCTGCGCAGGGGCAGGCTGGTTGCGCGCCGGCGAGCCTTGCGCGGGACCGTGCCGGGCGGCGCGGTCCTCCCGCAGGCGCGCCTCGGCGCGCTGGCGAAGCCACCAGAAACAACCCAGCACGACAGCCAGGACAAGGAAGATGCGTGCCATGCCGGCCTCAGATTCGGTGCAGTATGACTTCGATGACGAAGCGGCTGCCGACATAAGCCAGCAGCAGGATGCCGAAGGACGCAATCACCCAGCGCAGCGCGGTGCGCCCGCGCCAGCCGTAGAAGGTGCGCCCGGCCAGGATGCCCGCGAACATCGCCCACGACAGCAGCGCGAACACGGTCTTGTGGTCGAGCCGGAAGGCCCGGCCAAACAGTTGCTCGGAGAACAGCAGGCCCGACAGGATCGTCAGCGTCAGCAGTACGAAGCCGGCGCCGATCAGGCGGAACAGCAGCTTCTCCAGCGTCAGCAGCGGCGGCAGCAGGTCGAGCCAGCGGCCCACCCACTGGGCCGGCTCGCTGGCCTTGCCCGCCTGGGGCGAACGGTTGAAGCCATGCAGGCGGCGCTCGGCCAGCAGCATCAGGAAGGCATGGAAGGCCGCCAGCGTGAACAGGCCATAGGCGACGTTGGCAATGATGAAGTGCAGCTTGAACAGCGGCCGCGCCGCGTAGCCCAGGATCTGCGCGCCGGGAAACGCCAGCGGCATCAGGCTCGCGAGCATCGCCACCGGGACCACGATCAGCCCGAGGCCGGCCAGCGAGAAGAAGAAGCTCTCGATCCAGTAGATGCCCACACCCAGCCAGAGCATGGCCGACAGCGCAAAGGCAAAGCCGAACACCATGCGGTCGGCCGGGAAGATGGTCTCGTGCAGCAGCAGGCCGTGGCTGGCCACCGCGGCCAGCATCAGCGCGTGCCACCAGGCCGGACGGCCATCGCCGCGCCCGCCGGCCCCGCCGCCGCCGTGCAGCAGCGCGGTCGCCGCCGCGCCCCCAATGGCACCGCCGTTGCCGGCAGCCGATAGCTGCGGGTTGCGCGTCGCCCAGCCGTGATAGGCCAGGCCGCAATAGAGAAGTGCCGTCAAGGCATACAGTACAATGGCCATTTGCACAGTTTACCTTAGCGCCCCGTCCCGGTGGCGCCCCGCTTGAGCCGGGCCAAGAGCCAGCCTCAAGCCTCGATCAAGCTCTATCCCCCGGACTTCTGCCATGCTGGACAATCTCACTCAACGCCTGGCGCGGGTCGTCAAGACCATGCGCGGCGAGGCTCGCCTGACCGAAGCCAATACCGCCGAAATGCTGCGCGAAGTGCGCCTGGCCATGCTGGAGGCCGATGTCGCCTTGCCGGTGGTGCGGGAATTCATCGCCCGCGTGAAGGAAAAGGCACTGGGCGAAGACGTGGTGTCCAGCCTGACGCCGGGCCAGGCGCTGGTGGGCGTGGTGCAGCGCGAGCTGACCGCTGTCATCGGCGGCGAGGAAAGCCTGTCCGCCGACAACAAGAGCGGCGAGTTGAACCTGGCGGTGCAGCCGCCCGCGATCATCCTGATGGCCGGCCTGCAGGGCGCCGGCAAGACCACTACCGTCGGCAAGCTGGCCAAGTGGCTGAAAGAAAACAAGAAGAAGAAGGTGCTGACGGTCTCGTGCGACGTCTACCGCCCCGCCGCTATCGCCCAGCTCAAGACCGTATCCGAGCAGGTCGGCGCCGATTTCTTCCCCTCCGAGCCCGACCAGAAACCGGTGGACATCGCGCGCGCGGCGGTGGACTGGGCCCGCAAGCATTATCACGACGTGCTGATCGTCGATACGGCAGGCCGCCTGGGTATCGACGAAGCCATGATGCAGGAAATCGCCGCGCTGCACGCCGAGATCAAGCCGGTAGAAACCCTGTTCGTGGTCGACGCCATGCTGGGCCAGGACGCGGTCAACACGGCCCGCGCCTTCAATGACGCCCTGCCCCTGACCGGCGTGGTGCTGACCAAGCTGGACGGCGACGCGCGCGGCGGTGCCGCGCTGTCGGTGCGCCACATCACCGGGCGCCCGATCAAGTTCGTCGGCGTCGGAGAAAAGCTGGACGGCCTCGAGCCCTTCTACCCCGATCGCATGGCCCAGCGGATCCTGGGCATGGGCGACATCCTCGCGCTGGTCGAGGAAGCCCAGCGCGGCGTGGACATGGAAGCGGCCGAGAAGCTGGCCAAGAAGATCAAGAAGACGGGCGACTTCGACCTGGAAGACTTCAAGGCGCAGATCGGCCAGATGAAGAAGATGGGCGGCCTGGGCAGCCTGGTCGACAAGCTGCCGGCTCAGTTTGCCCAGCAGGCGCAGGGCGCCAACATGGACGTGGCGGAAAAGCAGGTGCGCCGCATGGAAGGCATCATCAACAGCATGACGGCCGCCGAGCGCGCCAAGCCCGACCTGATCAAGGCCAGCCGCAAGCGCCGCATCGCCACCGGCGCCGGCGTGCCGGTGCAGGAAGTCAACCGCCTGCTCAACCAGTTCGACCAGATGCAGAGCATGATGAAAAAGCTCAAGGGCGGCGGCATGATGAAGATGATGCGCTCGATGGGCGCGATGAAGGGCGGCATGAAGGGACTCTTCAACCGCTGAGCCATCCGGCACGGCGGCGCCCGCTCCCCGGGCGCCGCGCCACCCCGCAAAAGACCAAGACTGAGACAGGATCCACATCATGATGACCGCCGAACAGGCCCGCGAACTGTGGGCCAACTCCGAGGAAATCGTCAGCGCCGAGGCCGTCCAGGCATCGCTGGACCGCATGGCGGGCGAGATCACGGAAAAGATGGGCGATACCTTCCCGCTGGTGCTGTCGGTGATGGGCGGCGCAGTCGTCTTCACCGGCATGCTGCTGCCCAAGCTGGCGTTCCCGCTGGAGTTCGACTACATCCACCTCTCGCGCTACAACAACAAGACGGTTGGCGGCGAGATGCAATGGCGCGTGGCGCCGCGCGAATCGGTCAAGGGCCGCACGGTGCTGGTGCTGGACGACATCCTGGACGAAGGCGAGACCATGGCGGCCATCCGCCAGCGCATCATGGACATGGGCGCGACCAATGTCTACGCCGCCGTGCTCTGCGAAAAAGTGCTGCAAAAGGCAAAGCCCATGCACCCGGACTTCTGCGGCTTCACCGTGCCTGAGCGCTATGTCTTCGGTTGCGGCATGGACGCCCACGGCTACTGGCGCAACCTGCCCGCCATCCGGGCCTTGCGCTAAGGCCTTGCGCCGACGATCGGCCACAGCGAGGCCAGCAGCAACAGCGCCATCCCCACATTGAACATGCGCAGCACCCGGGGCTGCGCCAGCCAGCGCCGCATGGCCGAGCCGAACACGGCCCACATCGCCACGCTGGGCAGGTTGATCACGGCGAACAGGCCGGACAGCAGCAATACATTGAGCCAGACATTGCCGTGCAGCACGTAGGTACTGCACGCGCCCACCGCCATCACCCAAGCCTTGGGATTGACCCACTGGAACGCGGCCGCGGCCAGGAAGCCCATGGGCTTGCCCACCTCCCGGTCCTGGACGCCACCTGCTGTCGCCAGCTTCCACGCCAGCCAGGTGAGATAGGCCACTGCCACCACACGCAGCACCTGCCAGGTCCACGGAAATGCGGCGAACAGCGATCCCAGCCCGAGGCCGACCACCGCCACCATCAGGCCGAAGCCGATACTGATGCCCAGCACATGGGGCACTGTGCGGGCAAAGCCGAAATTCACGCCCGAAGCCAGCACCATGGTGTTGTTGGGGCCCGGGGTGATCGACGACACGAGGGCAAACGCGCAGAACGCGGCGAACACGCCGGATCCGGCAACAAGCTGGGGCACTGCCATGTCTGGCTCCATCGAATACGATAAGGAATGGAGCTAGTCTAGCCATGCAGAGCTGTACAGTACCGGTACAGTTGACCAGAAAACTGGCTATACGGCTTGGCGCGTAGCCGCCGCATCAAGCCGCATCAAGCCGCGGTGATCGCGTTCGCCGCCACCACCAGCGCGATCCCCCACAGCACCACGCCGGTCGCCCGCTCCACGCCGCGAACCGAACGGGCAAAACGCGTGCGCACCAGTGGATGGCGTACGCCCCAGGCCACCAGCATGTCCCAGCCGAAGACCATGGCGAACATCCAGGCGCCGTAGCCCAGCTGTGCTGCCAGCGGCGTGCGGGTGCCGGCCAGCACCGAGAACAGGCTGGCATAGAACAACGCATTCTTGGGATTGAGCACGGCGGACAGGAAGCCCGTTACGAGTTGCGCCGCGTACGCTGCGGGGCCGGTGCCCTGCGCTTGCTGGTTTGCTCCATGCTCGCCATCGGCGCCGGGCAGCGTCGTCTCACCGCTGGCACGCAGCAGCCGCCAGCCCAGCCAGGCCAGGTACAGGCAACCCGCCCACTGCAGCAGCACAAACACGCCCTGGCTGGCGCGGGTAGCCGCCAGCCCGGCGATGGCCAGCCCGATAAACACGCCGTTTCCCAGCGCGATGCCCAGGCAGACGGCGCTGGCGCGGCCCACGCCATGCACCAGCGCGCTGCGCACTACCAGGAAAAAGTCGGGGCCCGGGCTGAGCAGTGCAAGAAAATGCGCGCCCGCCACCATGGCAAATTGGCCGAGGCCGGAATCAACAGGGAAATCCACGCCAGTCCTTTCGTGTCTTCGGATGAGCGCGAAGTCTGGACCGCGAGGGGCGGCAAGTATTGGAGAAAATTGCGCGCGGCGGCTCAGCCGCTGCGGCGTTGATAGCTGCGCGGCGTCAGCGCCACGCGCTGCTTGAAGGCACGCTGGAAGTGGCTCTGGTCGGAAAAGCCCAGCACCTGGGCGATCTCCGCCGGCGCCCCGCCCGCGCGCAACAGCTGGCGCGCGTGGTTGATGCGCAGATCCAGCTGGTAGGCATGCGGGGTCATGCCGAGGTCGGCCCGGAAGGCGCGGATCAGCTGGTAGCGGCTCATGCCGGCGCCGCGCGCCAGTTCCGCCAGCGGCAGCGGCTCCGCGTGATGGGCATGCAGGCGCGCGACCAGGCCGGCTAGCCGAGCCTCCGGCGTGACTGGCTGGCGCGGCGCGCGCACCGCCTGACGCAGGTCGGCAGCGCCGAGCAGCGCGGCCAGGAAGCCGCCTAGCGCCGCGTCCTTGGTGGCCTGCGGGGCTGCGGAGAACAGCACATCGTTAAGCCGGCACAGGCCGGCATAGGTATCTGGCGCGCGGGTGACACGCACCCGCGCCAGCGCCGCGGGCAACACCGCCACGCCACGTGTCTCCAGCACCGTGCCCACCCATGCCGGGTCCAGGTGCAGCATCTGGTAGCTCCAGCGCGCGTCGGGCTCCGGATTGCAGGCGTGCACCTGCCCGGCCGGGATCACGACCACGTCGCCGGGCGCCAGCCGTACCGACTCGGTCTCGGTGCCAAACAGGCTGTGGCCGCCATCGACAGCGCCAATCGACAAGGTGGGATGGGTATGCGGCAGGTAGGCCGCGCCGCTGTCGCTGGCGCAGCGGCTCTCGACATATGGCATGGCGGGATCGAACCAGTAGCGTGCCTGCCCTGCGGTGCTGCCGGCGCGCATCAGTCGGTCCGGTACGGGCGTTCGCGCAGCCACTTGGTGGCAATCCATTTCTCGCCCGCTTCAACGGGCAGGCCGGCATGCAGGGTGCGCTCGTCCAGCGTGCCGTCGGACTTGCGATAGCTGAAATAGACCGCGTTGCCCTTGACCGGCGCCACCTCCAGGCCAAGCTTGGGAAAGGCCGTGGCGCCACCCGCCGGCGGGCTGTTCAGGTAGATCACCAGGGTGGCGACGCGTTGCCCGCCGACCTTGAGCTGGCGCGCCTCGCCGGGGCGCTGCGGGTTAAAGAAATCGTAGTGCGGCTGGTACTCTCCGCCGGGCTTGTAGTTGAGGATCTGCAGGCCTTCGCCACGGTCCGCGGCAATCCCGGTCACGGCAGCGATGCAGTCCTCGATGCGCTCGATCAGCGCATGCTCGCCGACCTGGAACATCGCGCCCAGGCTGGTGCGCGCCTCGATCAGGTTCTCGTCGCCGGTGTCGGGGTTGATCACGGGTGAGCGCACCAGGCGGCCGCGCGCCAGCTCTACCAGTGCGTCGCACTCGGCATCGGTCAGCAGTTGCTGGTACAGGGTCACGCGCGGCGCCGCGAGCGTGAACAGGACGGGAATCTCGCGGCCGGCGAAATGCGCCGCGTTACGGTTGCCTTGCGCGCCGGTTTCGCCACGGCCACCAGCCTGGTCCCCTGCGCGCCCGGCCGGCTTGCCGATGCCCAGCTCCGCGGCCATCTCCGCGGGGTTGTCCGGCGCCGTCCCCCGCACCGCTGCCCGTGCCGCCGCGGACAGCGCCGCGGCCACGGTGGCTTGCGCGAAGGCCTGCTCGTAGCCGGACTGGCACATCGACTGCACCAGCGCCTCGGCGCCAAAGCCCTGCCCGATATGACGCCGCAGCCAGCGCTCCAGGTCCGCCGAGGAACTGGTGTAGCCCGCCTTGCCGGCGGTGTCGCCAGTGGCGCTGGTGGCGCGGGTGTTGCTCATGAGGGATTGGCCAGCCGCTGCGGCGAGAACGGGTTGCGCGCCGGCGCTTCGGGCGGCACCACGCGGCTGCGGGTGCCCGTGCCGGATTCGGGGTCGCCGGCGACGGTGACCGTGGCTTCGGAGTACTGCCAGCGCTTCCACGCTGCCAGCACCGCATTGGGATAGTCGGGGCGGCCACGGCTGCCGTTGTACCGGCCCAGCGCCAGGAACAGGTCGCCTTGCTCGCGGTCCAGGTAGTAGCGCAGGATGGTGCAGCCGTAGCGCAGGTTGCTCTGCAGGTGAAACAGCTTGCGGCTGTCGCTGTCGCCAATGCTGCGCACCCAGAAGGGCATTACCTGCATCAGCCCGCGAGCACCGGCCGAGCTGATCGCGTATTTGCGGAAATTACTCTCGACCTGCACCAGCCCCAGCACCAGCGCCGGTTCCAGCCCCGCGCGCTTGGCCTCGTAGTAAGCGGTCTCGATCAGTTCGATGCGCACCTGCGGCTCGGGGATGCGCCCCGCGAGCCGGTGCGACATTTCTTCCAGCCACTTGAGATACGCCAGTTGCTCGCCGCCGGTGGCAAAGGCCGGGCGCAGCGGGCGGCTGTCGGCAATGGCCGCAGCCAGCGCGCCGCGCACCGAGTCGGCCAGGTCTTCTTCCTTCTGGGCCCCGGCGTGGGCGGCGGCGCTGAGCACCAGCAACAAGCCGGCGCCGACCCGCGCCACGCCCGAACGGCCCGGGAGCCGGCCCGGCAGACGCAGCGGGTCCAGGAGGCGCATGGCGCTCAGGCGGACAACAGCCCGCGCACGTGGGCGACCACGTCCGCGACCGGCAGCTGGGTGGCTTCGGCGTCGCGCCGTCCCTGGTACTCCACGCGGCCTTCCTTCAGGCCACGGTCGCCCACCACCACGCGGTGCGGCACGCCAATCAGCTCCCAGTCGGCAAACATGGCGCCGGGGCGCTCGCCGCGGTTGTCCAGGATCACATCGACGCCGGCTGCCAGCAGCTCAGCATGGATACGGTCGGCCTCGGCCTTGACGGCCTCGGATCGGTCGTAGCCAACCGGGCAGACCACCACCGCGAACGGGGCGATCGAAGCGGGCCAGATGATGCCGCGCTCGTCGAAGTTCTGCTCGATGGCGGCCCCCAGGATGCGGGTCACGCCGATGCCGTAGCAGCCCATCTGCATGGGCTGGGTCTTGCCGTTCTCGTCCAGGAAGGTAGCGCCCATCGATTCCGAATACCGCGTGCCGAGCATGAACACGTGGCCAACTTCGATGCCGCGGCAGATGGCGAGCGTGCCCTTGCCATCCGGCGAAACGTCGCCCTCCACCACATTGCGCAGGTCGGCCACCACGGGCTCGGGCAGGTCGCGGCCCCAGTTCACGCCGGTCAGGTGGTAGTCGCGCTCGTTGGCGCCGCAGACGAAATCGCTCATGTTGGCGACCGTGCGGTCCGCCACCACGTTGACAGGCTTCTTGGCACCGATGGGACCCAGGTAGCCGGGCGGCGTGCCGAACGTCTCGACGATCTCGGACTCGGTCGCGAAGCGGAACTCGGCCAGGCCGGCCACCTTGGACGCCTTGATCTCGTTGAGCTCATGGTCGCCACGCAGCAGCAGCAGCCAGATCTGCACGCCGGCCTCGCCTTCGGTGGCCAGCACGATCGACTTGACCGTGCGCGCAAGCGGGATGCCAAGCAGCTCGGCCACTTGCTCGCACTTGGCCTTGCCCGGGGTGGGCGTGTTGACCATGGCTTCGGCCGGCGCGGCACGCTGGGCCAGCAGCGGCAGGGCCTCGGCCGCTTCCATGTTGGCGGCGTAGTCCGAGTCGGGGCAGTAGACGATAGCGTCTTCGCCGGTCTCGGCGATCACGTGGAACTCGTGCGAGCCGGAGCCGCCGATGGCGCCGTTGTCGGCCGCGACGGCACGGAACTCCAGGCCGAAACGCTGGAAGATGCGCACGTAGGCGTCGAACATCTTGTCGTAGGACACCTTCAGGCCAGCAGCGTCACGATCGAAGGAGTAAGCGTCCTTCATGGTGAACTCGCGCCCGCGCATGATGCCAAAACGCGGCCGGCGCTCGTCGCGGAACTTGGTCTGGATCTGGTAGAAATTGATCGGCAGTTGCTTGTAGCTGCGGATTTCGCTGCGGGCGATGTCCGTCACCACCTCTTCGGAGGTGGGCTGCACCGCAAAGTCGCGCTCGTGGCGGTCCTTCAGGCGCAGCAGCTCGGGGCCCATCTTGTCCCAGCGGCCGGTTTCCTGCCACAGCTCGGCAGGCTGAATCACCGGCATCGACAGCTCGACCGCGCCAGCGCGGTTCATTTCCTCGCGCACAATGGCTTCCACCTTGCGAATCACCCGCAGGCCGACCGGCATGTAGTTATAGATGCCGGCGCCAAGCTTCTTGATCATGCCGGCTCGCATCATCAATTTGTGCGACACGATTTCCGCGTCGGAAGGGGCTTCCTTTTGGGTGGAAATGAAGAATTGCGAGGCTTTCATCCGTTGCTTTCTCGTGAGGCCATGCCGCCCTGGCAGGTTCCGTGGGCGGCATGGCGCGAATCCGTGGTGCGCGCGTGCATTATGCAGCGCTTTTTGCTCGGGGAAAACCAGCACCCCGTTGCACAAAGCCCCATTACGCGCTTCCTTTATAATCAACCTAATTCTAAAGGATTCGAGGTGCAGTCATGCTCGATCGTGAAGGCTTTCGCCCGAACGTCGGCATCATCCTCATCAACGCACGGAACGAGGTGTTCTGGGGCAAGCGCATCGGCGAACATTCGTGGCAGTTTCCTCAAGGCGGCATCAAATACGGCGAAACGCCGGAACAGGCGATGTACCGCGAGCTACATGAAGAAGTCGGTCTGCTGCCCGAGCATGTCAGGATTGTCGGTCGCACACGCGACTGGCTGCGTTATGAGGTGCCGGACAAGTTCATCCGCCGCGAAATCCGCGGCCATTACAGGGGACAGAAGCAGATTTGGTTCCTGTTGCGCATGGCGGGCCGCGATTGCGACATCCGCCTGCGCGCCACCGACCACCCGGAGTTCGATGCCTGGCGCTGGAGCCATTACTGGGTCCCGCTAGACGCTGTCATCGAGTTCAAGCGCGATGTCTACCAACTCGCGCTGACCGAGTTGTCCCGCTTCCTGCAGCGCAATACCCGCGCGCCGCTGAGCCCCTACGGCACCCACGGCCGGCACGGTTCGGTGCGCGCAGGTTATGCTCGCGCGGGGCTGGACGAGCATCCCGACAGCGTTCCGGACCTGGTGCATCAGGACCTGGCCCACGATCCGGGCCCAATATCGCCGGCCCAGCCGGCGTCCACAGAACGGAGTACCGATGATTGATTTTGCCGGCCGCGGCTTGCGCCCGAGCCTGCCCGCCGCCTGCTTGCTGGCGGTAACCCTTTGCCTCGGCCTGGCCGGCTGCGGCAGCACGTCCAAGCCGCAACACGTCCCCATGCCGGACGAGTCAGAGGATTACACGCCAAAGAAGGAGTTCAGCATCCTCGACCCGTTCGCCGCGAAGGAATTCAGGGAAGTGGAGACAGCGCTGCCTGCGCCGCCGCGGGATGCGGACCTGATCCCGTTCGAAGTCAGCCCCGCCGGCAACTTCACCTTCGCCGTCGACGGCAAGTCCGTTGCCGTGGGTGCGGACGGCGCGGTGCGTTATACGGTGGTCATCACCGGTGCCAGCGGCATGCGCAACGTGAGCTTCGAGGCCGTGCGCTGCGACACCTTCGAGCGCAAGATGTACGCTACCTTGCCCAGGGGCGCGACCGAGTGGGTCCGCAACCGCACCGACGACCGCGATGGCTGGGTCCAGCTGGCAGGCATCGCGCGCAACAACTATGGTGCGGCGCTGGCCAAAGATTTCCTGTGCGAGGGCCGCTCAGCGGCTGGCAATGCGAAGGACATCGTCAAGGACTTGCGTGGCGAAGCGCCGCGCAAGAGCGCGATCACGCGTTGATGGCGGCAACGGCGCGGTAGTACGGCGCCGGAACAGGCAAAAAAGCCCGCGATCGCTCGCGGGCTTTTTTGCGTCGCTCAGACCAGTACCAGGTTGTCCCGGTGGATCAGCTCGTGCTCGTTCTGGTGGCCAAGCACCCGCTCGATCTCGGACGAGGGCTTGCGCGCGATCAGCTTGGCTTCCGAGCTGGCGTAGTTGGTGATGCCGCGCGCCACCTCATGGCCCGCCGCGTCGATGCAGGCAATGACCTCGCCACGCGCGAACTCGCCCTGCACTTCCACCACGCCGATCGGCAGCAGCGACTTGCCGCCGCTGGTGAGCTTGTCCGCCGCGCCGGCATCGATCACCACCCGCCCGCGCAACTGCAGGTGGTCGGCCATCCATTGCTTACGCGCGGTCAGGCGGCCGGTGGGGGCCAGCAGTTGCGTGCCAATGCCTTCGCCCCCGGCCAGCCGCTCCAGCACATTGGCTTCGCGCCCGGATGCGATCACGGTATGCGCGCCCGACTTGGCGGCGCGCTTGGCGGCCAGAATCTTGGTCAGCATGCCGCCGCGGCCGATCGACGTGCCGGCGCCGCCGGCCATGGCCTCGAGCTCTACCGCGCCAGCCAGCGCCTCGTCCACGAACTCGGCCTGCGGGTTGCTGCGGGGATCGGCGGTATAAAGGCCCCGCTGGTCGGTCAGGATCACCAGCGCGTCGCCTTCAATCAGGTTGGTGACGAGCGCACCCAGGGTGTCGTTGTCGCCAAACTTGATTTCGTCGGTGACCACGGTGTCGTTCTCGTTGATGATGGGCACGACACCCAGCGACAGCAGGGTCAGCAGGGTCGAGCGCGCATTGAGGTAGCGCTCGCGGTCAGCCAGGTCGGCGTGGGTCAGCAACACCTGGGCGGTACGGATGCCGTAGCGGCCGAACTGGCTTTCGTAGACCTGGGCCAGGCCCATCTGGCCCACTGCCGCCGCGGCCTGCAGTTCGTGGATTTCCTTGGGGCGGCGCACCCAGCCGAGGCGCTGCATGCCCTCGGCGATGGCGCCGGAGCTGACCAGCACGACTTCCTTGCCGGCCATGCGCAGCTTGGCGATCTGTGCCGCCCAACGGGCGATGGCCTCGTGATCGAGGCCCTTGCCGTCGTTGGTCACCAGGCTGGACCCAACCTTCACGACGATACGTTTTGCCTGGGCGATGACCGATTGCATGGTGGGAATCCTGTCTGCTGGGTACTGCTGTTCTTGTAGTTAGTTCTGCTCGCTGCCGGACTGGTCGACGTTGTGCAGGCGGTCATCCAGGCGAATGTCCGGCTCCGCCAGCGCGGCGACTTCCTCGGCCTTGATCGCGGCCAGGTGATCCTTGATCGCGTAGATCAGTTCGCGGCAGCCTTCGCCGGTCAGGGCGGAGATGCGGAACACCGGGCCCTTCCACTTGTAGCGCTTGACGAAGTCCTTGACGCGCGCATCGCGCTCTTCCTCGGGCACCACGTCCAACTTGTTCAATACCAGCCAGCGCGGCTTTTCGTACAGGCTTTCGTCGTACTTCTTCAGCTCGTTGACGATGGCGCGGGCTTCCGCCACCGGGTCCACGGCTTCATCGAACGGCGCCAGGTCGACGATATGCAGCAACAGACCCGTGCGCTGCAAGTGGCGCAGGAACTGGTGGCCCAGCCCGGCGCCTTCCGCGGCGCCTTCGATCAGGCCGGGGATGTCGGCCACCACGAAGGACTGCTCGTGATCGACCCGCACCACGCCCAGGTTGGGATGCAGCGTGGTGAAGGGGTAGTCGGCCACCTTCGGGCGCGCATTGGAAATGTGGGAGATAAAGGTCGACTTGCCGGCGTTTGGCATGCCCAGCAGGCCCACGTCGGCCAGCACCTTGAGCTCCAGCTTGATCATGCGGCGCTCGCCCGGCTTGCCGTCCACCTGCTGGCGGGGCGCGCGGTTGGTACTGGACTTGAAGTGCAGGTTACCCCAGCCGCCCAGGCCACCCTCGGCCAGGCAAACGGTCTGGCCATGCTCGGTCAGGTCGGCGATCAGTTCGCCGGAATCCATGTCGAGGATCTGCGTGCCGACCGGCATGCGCAGGTTCACATCTTCGCCGCCCGCGCCATAGCAATCGGCGCCCCGGCCATTCTCGCCGTTGCGCGCCACGTGCTTCTTGGCGTAGCGGAAGTCGATGAGCGTGTTGATGTTGCGGTCGGCCACCGCGTAGACACTGCCACCGCTGCCGCCGTCGCCACCGTCGGGGCCACCGAAGGGCACAAATTTCTCGCGCCGCATCGATGCGCTGCCATTGCCGCCGTTGCCGGCGATGACTTCAATTCTGGCTTCGTCGATGAACTTCATGATGACCTTCCGTGGTGTAGCGACCGCAAAGCGCGTGCCCGGCCGGGATGGCAAGGCCGCGGGCGCGGCGAATGGCGACAATGACATTGTCGCCAGAAAAGAAAAAGCCCCGCAAGTACTGCGGGGCCTTCATGCTGCAAAGGCTGTGATCAGACTGCCGGAACGACGCTGACCTGCTGCTTCTTGGCAGCGCCCTTGACGGCGAACTGCACGTGGCCGTCGACGAGAGCAAAGAGGGTGTGATCCTTGCCAATGCCAACGTTATCGCCCGGGTGCACGCGGGTACCGCGCTGACGCACGATGATGCTGCCGGCGTTGATGGCTTGACCACCAAACACCTTGACGCCCAGACGCTTCGATTCGGAATCGCGGCCGTTCCGTGTGGAACCGCCGCCCTTTTTCTGTGCCATGACTAACTCCTGTCGCTTTACTTTACCTAGTTACGCTTGAATTCGATTCGATAAGGACTGAGCGCTGGCTCAGCCAATGATCTCTTCGATGCGCAGCTCGGTGTAATTTTGACGATGGCCTTGACGCTTTTGATAGTGCTTGCGACGGCGCATCTTGAAGATCTTCACCTTATCGTGACGACCTTGGGAGATAACGGTAGCCTTGACGGAAGCCCCGCTAACCAGCGGCGTACCAAACTTGAGTTGGTCGCCTGCGCCCACTGCGAGCACCTGGTCGAGCGTGATTTCTGCGCCAATGTCTGCCGGTATCTGTTCTACTTTAAGTTTTTCGCCAGCAGCAACCTTATATTGCTTGCCGCCGGTTTTTACGACCGCGTACATTGTCGAACCTCTCGATGTGAAATAAAACGCCGAAAGCCAACGCCGGCGCGCCCTTGCGTCCGTTTCATCCCGATCCAGGCAACGACCAGGACAGGGAAAACAGACAAGCCGGACGGCCCAATTGGCCCGGTTATCTCCCACCAGCGCATCTGCAGACAACACAAAGCGGCCGGAGGAAACCCACGATTCTATACCAAAGCCGGGAAAAGTACAAAGAAAACAGGCACATAGCCTGCCCGGCGCCGCATGGCGCCGCCTGAAGCACTTCCCCGTCCACCCCGGTCAGGTCAGGTCCGCGAGCAGGAAACCCGCCAGGGCGGCGAAAGCTGCCCACAGTGCGGTGCGCCGGAGCTGGCGGCGCGAGGAGGAAGGTGGCTGGGTCATGGCGGCATTATAGGTGCACGGGACCGCCACGCCCGCTTTGCTCGCACAGTGCCAGCACGCCTTGTCGCACCCCCCGTTCAGGGGACATACATACACCCGCATCGCTTATAATCGGCGGGTTTTGCGTAACGGTGAACATCTTGTCCCAGTCTTCCGCCACTGCCTTGCTTGCCCCGGTCGCTGCCGACATGCGCGCCGTTGATTCGGTTATCCGCCAGCGCCTCGCCTCGGAAGTGCCCCTGATCGAGCAGATCGGCGAGTACATCATCAGCGCGGGCGGCAAGCGCCTGCGTCCGGTGATCCTGCTGCTGTCCGCACGGGCCTTCGGATACGACGGCAACCGGCACCACGAACTGGCCGCGGTGGTCGAGTTCATCCATACCGCCACGCTGCTGCACGACGACGTCGTCGACGAGTCGGAGCTGCGCCGCGGCCGCCAGACCGCCAACGCGGTCTTCGGCAACGCCGCGAGCGTGCTGGTAGGCGACTTCCTCTATTCCCGCGCCTTCCAGATGATGGTCGACGCCGGCAGCATGCGCATTATGGAGATCCTCTCCAATGCCACCAATGTGATCGCCGAAGGTGAAGTGCTGCAGTTGCTGAACATGCACGACCCCGACGTCACGGTGGAGCGCTACCTGCAGGTGATCCGCTACAAGACCGCCAAGCTCTTCGAAGCCTCGGCCCAGTTAGGCGCCGTGCTGGCCGGCGCCGATGCCGCCACCGAAGAAGCTGCCGCGGAGTACGGACGGCGCATCGGCACCGCGTTCCAGCTGATCGACGACATGCTGGACTACACCGCCAGCGCCGAGCAGATGGGCAAGAATGCCGGCGACGATCTGCGTGAAGGCAAGCCCACCCTGCCGCTGCTGCACCTGCTCGAGCACGGCACCGCGGAGCAACGCACACTGGCTCGCGAAGCCATCGTGCAAGGCGGCACCGAGCATTTCGATGCGGTGTTCGCCGCGATCCACGCCAGCGGCGCGCTCGAGGTCACCTTCCAGGCAGCCCAGCGCGAAGCCGAAGCCGCGGAGAAAGCCGCCCAGCGGTTCCCCGACTCCCCACTGAAGCAAACGCTGATCGACCTGTGCGCGTTCTCGCTGCAACGGCAGTCCTGATGTCAAAGCGCCCCGTGCCGGTGGCCCCTTCCATTCCGGAAAAAAGGCTGCTACACTTGTGTGCTTTCGCGCTGCAGCAGTAATTAGCAGGCAACGCAGAGAAAAACAAACGGGGTGTAGCTTAGCCTGGTAGAGCGCTACGTTCGGGACGTAGAGGCCGGAGGTTCGAATCCTCTCACCCCGACCAGATTTTCCTTGTTCAACAAGGCAAGGACATAAAGCCCAGCAATCGCTGGGCTTTATGCTTTGTGGCCATCATCTGTGTGTGGCAAGCCTGTGCCACGACGACGCCGTGAAGACCAAGCCCGGGCGCCGAGGCTCGCTGCGCGAGGCTGGGCCAGCCGGGCGCCTCCAGCTCCAGCCAATCGGGCCATCGGGACCGGCCAGAGGCCAAGCTCAGGCGAGTTTTTCCTTCAGGAACGCCACGAGATACGGGGTAGCGGCGGCGGCCACCGTCGATGCGGTGGACGGGTCGATGCCCATTCTCCCCGCCAGCGACTCAGCCACCCGGCCGCTCAGGATACCTTCCCCACCTTCCGTCAGCGACTTGAAAAAACCGTCGCCCCGCACCAGGCCTGCTGCGAAGGCCGCAAAAAAGCTCCGGCCCGCATGCTCGCCCATCAGACCGCCACTCTGCTCTTCAACGTGGGCGTGCGCGGTTTCTGCGGCCTGGCTCAGCATTTGCTGCGCATCCTCCGCACCGATGCCCTGAGCCGCCAGCGCTTGGGTGGCCTGGCTCCCGTGCTCGGAGGCCAGAAATTCAGAAACGAGTTGCTGTACATCCATGGAACACCTTCCTGCAGAAGTTACGATTTAGAGTCCCGAACGCGGGGTTGAGGCGACTGACCTGCGGAAGCCACCTCATCATGTTATCAACCCTACGTGAAGCCTGACCGCGACGCCATACCGTCCACTATGGAAGCCCGATAAGCAAACGCATCGGCGTCGAGAAGGTTCTCAGCACTCGATAGGAATTTGAGCAGATTCGGTCTGAACGGGCACAATCTTCTCAAAGCCCGACAATCCTATCATTCAGATGATAAGATTTTGATAAATTTATCAACGGTGAGAACTCATGTCGGGCAAACCGCTGCCGGAGACCATCCTCGAGTACGTCAGGCGCGAACAGCAGGCCGGTTCGGCGGGGGTTTCAGCCGGAGCCATTCAGGCCCACTGCGCCCGCTCAAGGCCAACCGTCAACCGCGCGTTGGCCCATCTGGTAGCAACAGGTGCCCTTGAGCGGCAAGGGGCTGGCCGGTCCGTGAGCTATCGTGTCTGCGCATCGACCCCTATCTCGGAGACCCGCCCGGCCCCGCCGGTCGCCGGTCGCGAAGCACATGCTTCTCCCCCCTGGAGTGGCGCTGGGCACACGCTCATCAGCGCGCTATCGGCGCCGCTGGGTGCGCGCCATCCGGTCTCTTACCAGCGCTCCTTCGTCGCCGGCTATCAACCCAACGCTTCCAGCCTGCTTCCCGCCACGCTGGCCACGCAGCTTTACGAGATGGGCAGGTCGAAGGACCAGCAGCCCGCCGGCACCTATGCGCGCAAGGTGCTCGAGCAACTGCTCATCGACCTGTCCTGGTATTCGTCCCGGCTCGAAGGCAACCGCAAGAGTCTGCTCGACACGCGCGCCCTGTTCGAAAAAGGCCGCTCCGAGAGTGATGACCGGGACGCCACGATGCTGCTCAATCACAAGGACGCCATCGAATTCATGGTCGACGCGGTGCCCACCGAAGGCATCACCGTGCCCGTGGCACGCAACCTGCAAAGTCTGCTCATGCGCGACCTGCTGCCAGACCCGGCCGACCTCGGGGCCATCCGGCAGAAAATCGTCAATATCCAGGACACGGTCTATGTACCGAGCCAGGTCCCCAGCCTGCTCGAAGAGACGCTGCACGACATCGTCGACAAGGCGAGGCTCATCCGCAACCCCGTCGAAGCCGCGTTTTTCCTGTGGGTCAACCTCGCCTACCTGCAGCCCTTCGTCGATGGCAACAAGCGCACCAGCCGGCTGGCCGCCAACATGCCGCTCATGCTGGCAAATTGTTCGCCGCTGTCCTTCCTCGACGTCGGACAGAGCGACTACGCGCTGGCGATGCTGGGCGTCTACGAACGGCTCGATGTGACACTTGCGGCCGAACTGTTCGACTGGACCTACCGCCGCTCCATCGCCAAGTACCAAGCGGTCGTCGAGGCCATGGGCGGACCGGACCCGCTGCGGGTGCGTTACCGCGAACCGCTCGGCGAGGCGATTCGGCAGATTGTCTTCGTCGGGGCGAGCTTCGCGCAGGCCGTGGAAGGGGCTGGCGTCGCGCAAGCGGATGCAGCCGCGTTTCGCGCGATGCTGAACACGGAACTCGAGCACCTGGAGGCCTACAACTGTGCCCGCTACCGCCTGCCCATCAGCAAGACGCAAGAGTGGATTGACCTGGGACGCCCACACTAGCCCTGAAATACAAAACGCCCGATGAGGTTCATCGGGCGTCTATTACCTTGGAGCGCTAGGCGCCCACGGCGCCACAAAACCTGTCAACCTATGTCAGGACCTGACAGCGGCCCTGGCTTGCCAATCCCGATTCCCACCCCTTCCCCATCC
>NZ_JBXASU010000045.1:0-62572 GCF_058809705.1 Cupriavidus sp. MPR-AND1C
GCCTTTTCCTGCCGCAAACAAAAAAAACGCTAAAATCACCAACCGCCGGAATATCGGGCGATTGCACTGCATGCGAGACCACTGGAAGCCCCCCGTTTCCGCCCCCTTCCCCCTCGGCCATCCTGGGCAGTGCCGCAAAAAAACAAACAGATGGTCCGGCCACGGTAACTCTGGGCGAACAAGCCACACTGAAGCTGCCGGCCAAGAAAGGCATGGGCGCCTGAACGCCCGAATCCAATTCAACTTGAATACCAAAACGATGAGAAGCAAGACGCTTTACCTGAAGGGCGCAGTCCTGTTGGCTGTGGCAACCATTCCCGCCGTGACCCTGGCGCGTGACTACCGCCAGCCGGGCACGCTCGGCGAAGGCGCGCAGGTGCACCGGTTCGTGCTGCGCGATCCGGCTACCGCCCGGCCCCTGCCCGAGGCCCGCTACCGCTTGTTCCTGCCGGGCCATCGGATCGCAGGCGTCACGCCGAAGCCGAACGAGCAGGACAGTGTGATCTTCGGCGTCACCGACAAGCAGGGCAATACCGTGTCGGTGCGGCTGCCTAAGCGCTATCCAAAGGACAAGTGGATCCTCAACCCGATCATCGGCGAAGGGGATTTCGGGGAGTCGTTCTTGCTGCGCGGCGAGACCAGCAACCATCCCATGGGCGGCCTGCCCTATGTGCTCGACCTCAAGGACGGTTTCCTGTTCTGCAACAGGACGGATAGCCGCGGCTATACCTACTATGCGCAAAGCCACAAGGCCCGGACGATCAGCCTGGACTATGAGTTTGGCAGTATGGAACCGGCCCAGTATGACTGGTGCAAGCGCCAGTCCGAGACCATCGCCGCCCTGCCCGCCAGCGCCGGGCCGGCGGCCGTGTTCCGGCAGATGCTGGCCAGCTACGAGGCCGGCAAGGAAGACATCAGTGCGGATTTCCAGGCGCGCGTGCGGCGCAAGCTGATCGACCTGGCGATTGCCGGCCGGGACGACAGGCAGCTGGATATCGCGCTTGGCCTGGCGCCGCTTGCCAAGGAGAACCTGAACGGGGTTGGCTATGCGCTGGTCGATGCGAACTGGATGGTCGGGCGCGGCATGGCGATGATCGACGAGGCGCTGGTTCACTCGCCGGACGACCCGTTTATCCTCGACAGCAAAGGCTGGGCACTGTTCCGCCTGGGCCAGCCCGAGCAGGCGCTCGGCTACATGGAGCAATCGCTGGCCGCTTTTGGCGAGGGCACCGAGGGCAACCTGGGCGCGCGCGTGGAAGGCCTGGTGCACAAGGGCGAAGCGCTGTGGCAACTGAATCGCAAGGACGAGGCGCGCGCCGCGTTTGCGATGGCGACTCACCTCTCGCCCGATGACGAAACACTGCTGGGCACGCTGGCGCGGCTGCAGGTGGAACTGCCGTAGGCACACCGCCCCGCGCTAAAGTCGCGGGGCGCCACGGCAAGGCCTTCGAGCCCATGCCAGCCCGGGCACTCAGCCCTGCTGGTGTTCCTTGAACTTGGCCAGCGCAATGGCCAGCGCGGCGCTCCCGATGGTCTTGACCAGCGTGGGGTGCTGCGCGTAGAAGCCGGCGATCTGGTCGACGATGCCCGGATGGACCTGCTCGGCGTGGGTGGCAATCTCCTGCACTTGCGCCGGGCTCAGCTGGCTGGCCTGCTCGGGCGTGACCTGGGTCGCGCCGGGCTGCAGCAGATTGCCCAGCGCGCCGCCTGCCGCCCCGGACAACACCGCCGGCCCAAGCGTTGCCAGCAACTGGTTGAGCATGCCAGCCTGCTGCGCACCGCTGGACTGGCCGAACAACTCCCCCACCATATTGCCGAAGGCCGGCGTCTGATCTGAATGGAAAGCGCCGGCCAGCAACTGGCCAAGCGCGCCCTCCGGGGCGTTCTGCGCGATGTGGTCCACCTGCTGCTCGGGATTGCCGCCCAGGGCGGAGGCTGCGTTCTGCAAAAAGTCCATCAGGCTCATGATCGGGGTCCGTGATCTGCGTTGCGGGGGGCTGCTGCTTGGTGCTTGGTTCTTGGCTCTTGCTGTTGGCGTATCGCCATCGGCGGCTCGGGGCCTGGATACTAGCTCTTCTTGCTGATCAGGTGATAGGCCAGCAACAGGATCACCGCGCCCACCACGGCGCCGATAAAGCCTGCCGACTGCCCCGGGCGATACCAGTGCAGGGCCTGCCCGAGAAAGGTGGCTGCCAACGCGCCGCCAATGCCAAGCGCGGCCGTGAGGAAGAACCCGCTAGGGCCGTTGCCCGGGGTAATGGCGCGCGCTACGAGCCCGGCGACGAAGCCGATAAGAATGGTCCAGATCAGGTGCATGGCGTCAGGAGAAAAGGAAAAGGGGTGCGCCCCCAGCGGAGCGCACCCTGAACCCGCGCATTACTGCGCGGCGGACTTGGCCGGCGTTGCCGGCTTGGTATGCTTGGCGCTGCTGTGTGTCTTGCTCTTGTGCGCGCTCTTTTCGACCTTGGCAGGCGCCTTGGGGGCGTCGGCTGCCGGTGCCTGGGCGAAAGCACCAGCGGCGAAGAGTCCGAGGGTCAGGATGGCGAGTACCTTCTTCATGTCTATCTCCAGGTGAGGCGCGCAACTTGCGCGTTGCCTGTAAAAACGGCCCGGTGGCAGCGCGTGTTGACAGCGAAAACACAGCGCTATGTAACAGTTCGTATCCGGATGGTGGGAAGCCTAGCGCAACGCATCCGCCAACAGCACGCCGGTCACAATCGTTTGCAATTCACGCCTGCGGCATAATGCCGGCAGAAAACAAAACGAACAAAACAAACAGAACAAACAGAACAACAAGAAGAACAACAACAAGAATACGAACAGGACGACAACCCTCCGATGACCACTTCCGCCACCGGCCGCACCCGGCTTGACTGGGGCACGCTTGGCCTGCTGACATTCCCTCCGCTGAGCTGGGCCGGCAACGCCATCGTCGGCCACTACGCCGCCGGCGCCATCCCGCCAATCACGCTGAACTTTGCCCGGTGGGCGCTGGCCGGGCTGCTGCTCGCGCCCTATGTCTGGCGAGGCGTGCGCGAGCATGCCGCCACGCTGCGCCAGCATGCCGGGGTGATCGCCGCCATGGGCATGCTCTCCGTCTCGGTCTACAACGCCATGCAGTACCTGGCGCTGACCACGTCGTCGCCGATCAACGTGACGCTGATCGGCGCTTCCGCCCCGATCTTCCTGCTGATCATCGGCGCGATGTTCTTCCGCGAGCGGGTGCGCGGCTGGCATGTGGCGGGCGCCCTGCTATGCCTGGCCGGCGTGGGCGTGGTGATGCTGCGCGGGGATCCCGCGCGGCTGGCCCAGCTGGATTTCGTGGCCGGCGACTTGTTTATGCTGGCCGGCACCATCACCTGGAGCGCCTACACCTGGCTGCTGCGCAAGAAGCGCCCGGACTTGCCGCTGGCCGTGCTGCTGTTTGCGCAGATCGTGGCGGGCGTGGCGGCCTGCGTGCCGTTCGTCGCGTGGGAGCTGCTGTCGGGAAGCGTGCCGATTCACTGGAACGGCAAGGCGCTCGGCATCCTGGTGTATGTGGCAACAATCCCCTCGCTGCTGGCCTACTTTGCCTGGGACCGTGCGATAGCCCGCGCCGGCGCGCAGCTGCCGGTGTTCTTCTTCACGCTCACGCCCGTCTTTGCCGCGCTGATGTCTTCCGCGCTGCTGGGCGACTGGCCGCGCTGGTATCACGCGGCCGGGCTGGGCGCCATCGTGGCCGGCATCTGGATCGCCAACCGTCGCTGAGCGCGACGGCGCACGCCGCCTAAGCGGCAACCGCCGGATCCAGCCGGAACGCCGCCACCGAACGCTCCATGCGCTGCGCTTGCTCCTTGAGCGCATCGGCTGCGGCGGCGGCCTGCTCGACCAGCGCCGCGTTCTGCTGCGTGACCTGATCCATCTGCGTTACGGCCTGGTTGACCTGGGCAATGCCGCTGCTCTGCTCTTGCGACGCGCGGCTGATCTCGTCCATCATCACTGTCACGCGCTTGACCGCGGCAACGATGCTGTCCATGGTGGCGGTGGCATCCCCCGCCAGCGCCGAGCCGGCCTCGACCCGCTGCACCGATTGCGAGATCAGCGTGCGGATCTCCTTGGCGGAGCTGCCGGCGCGCTGCGCCAGGGTGCGCACCTCGGTGGCCACCACGGCAAAGCCGCGCCCGTACTCGCCGGCGCGCGCCGCTTCCACCGCGGCGTTGAGCGCCAGGATGTTGGTCTGGAACGCGATGCCGTCGATCACCGCGATGATGTCGACGATGCGCTTGGAATCGGCCTCGATCTCGCCCATGGTCCGCAGCACGCGGCCCACCGAGGTCCCGCCAGCCACGGCGATGTCGCAGGCCTCGCCCGCCAGCGCGCTGGCCTGGTCCGCGCTGCTCGCGTTCTGCCGCACGATCGCGGTGAGCTGCTCCATGCTGGCGGCCGTCTGCTGCAACGACGAGGCCTGCTCCTCCGTGCGCTGCGACAGGTCCAGGTTGCCTTGCGCGATCTCGCCGGCGGCCACCAGCACGTTCTGCGCGCCGACCTTGGTATCGCCGATCAGCGCACGCCAGGTGTCCACCAGCGACAGCAGGTGCCGCTTGACGTGGCTCAGCTCGTCGCTGCCGCGCACCTCCAGCGTGATGGCCAGGTCGCCGGCGTTGATGCGGCCCACCATGCTGGCCACCTGCCGCACGTCGGCGCGCATGCCGTGGCTAAAGCCGGCGAACAGGTAGAACGCCGCGCCCACGGCCAGCAGGGCGACCCCGGCCAGCACCTCGAGCTCCAGCATCTCGGCCGCGATGCGCTGCGCCAGCATGTCGCGGGCAATCCCCGAAAACGCCTTGTTGACTGAGGAGACCGCGTTGATGGCCGCCGTCGCCTCGTCAAAATAGGGCTTGGCCTCGATGGCGATGCCGCCGCTGCCGAGCATCTTTTCCTTCAGCGTGCGGTGGAAGGCATCCATCGCGGCCAGTTGCGCGAGCGCGTCTTGCACCCGCGGGCGATACGCCGGGGCGCCGCGCATCACGCGCTCGATATCACGCCGCACGGATTCCAGCCCGTCCTGGATCTGCTCGCCCAGCGCGGCCAGCTCGGCTTGCTGCGCCGCGTCAGCGTATCCGCCCTGGCTGATGATGGCCGCGCCCCTGCCGCGCGCCAGCGCGCTCAGTTCGGCCAGCTTGGGCATCTGCCCCACCATCAGCGTCACCAGGTAGTACGAGCCGCTGTCGGGATCGAGCGCGAGCGACGAGCGGTCCGCCACATCGCCGATAAACAGCCGCGTCTGCTTGACCAGCGCGCTGTGCATGTCGAACAGCGCGCCGGCTGTGACCTTCAGGCCCGTTTCATGCATGCCTTGCCACGACTGCTCCAGCTTGCGTGCATCAGGCATGACATCGAAGCGCGTGGCCTCGCCGGCTTGCTTCACCAGCTCGCCAAGGTGTGCGGCTGCCTTCGCATCGGCACCGTCAAACGTCGCGCGAAACGCCGCGTTGCCAGCGAGCACGGCATTGGCCGCGCCGCGACGGACCTGCGTCTCGCGCATGAAATCGAGCGCGCGGTCGACGATGGCAAGGCCGCTCAGTTCGTCCTGCGAGGCACGGATCGACTGTACCGACAGGCTCAGCACCGCATAGAGCGAACCGCCAAGCGGGATCAGGAACAGGATGGCTAGCAACAGCAGCTTGCGGGTGATGGTGAGGCGCGCCATCAGGCGCACGGCGGGGGAGAGAAAAGTGGCCACGAAGATCCCAAAAAATCGCTTGCATGCGTCTTGTATCGGCCGGCTGAACGCTGACTGAAGCCTGTTTTCCCGGCTTTTTTCGCATGCACAAGGGTGGGGCCAAAAAGGCACAAAGCGGGTGCGGAATGCACGCTAAACGGGCGTAAAAGCAGCGCGTGCACGCCAGGCGCGGAGATCAGGCTGACACAAAACAGACGCAAAACCGACGTACAACGAAGGGATCGCGGACGCAGCGCGGTGGGCGGGCAAAAATCGGAAGAAACACCTGAACCCATGCCGCCTGGCGCTGTCTTTCCGTCGGCGGTGCTGCCCCAGGCAGGCCGAGCAATCAGGATGTTCAACCCCAGGAGATGGCGATGTTAAGCCCCCACGAATTTGCCACCTTGCTGCTGGTCCACGATGTGCAGGACCGGCTGGAACTCGATCCCGTGGACCTGGAGGCACTGCTCGAACGCGGCCTCGTGTCGCTGCAGGAATGCGCGGCCGACCGCTGGTGCCCGCGCATTACCGAGCACGGCTACGCGCTGCTGCGCGCGGTCGGCTGGCAGGGGGAGATGAACCGGGCACGGCGTGGCGAAGCGCGCGGGCACGGGGCGCCCGCGCAATAACGCGGTTACGTAATCACGCCCCAATTACGCCCCGATCGCGCCCCGATCGCGCCCTAGTGAAAATCGCGGCTGGACACCATCAGGCGGCCCAGCAGCGGGCTCAGGTCCACCAGTTCCTGTGCCACCAGATGCCTGACCTCGCCCTGGCGCTGCCACGTGCCGATCACCCCCAGCAGCTTCGCGCCCAGCACCTCCTTGCGCTGGCGCTCGATCAGGTCCGGCCACAGGATCACGTTGATCGCACCGGTTTCGTCCTCGATCGAGGTAAAGATGGTGCCGCCGGCCGTGGATGGCCGCTGCCGCACCGTGACGATGCCGCAGGCACGCACCTGCCGGTTGTTGCCGCAGCGGGACAAATCCTGCGCCGTGGCGTATTGCATCGCGGCCAGCCGCGGCCGCAGCAGCGCCAGCGGATGCGACTTGAGCGACAGGCCCGTGCTGGCGTAATCGGCCGCCACATCCTCGCCCAGGCGCGGCGCGGGCAGCGATAGTTCGCCCTCGGGCGGCGGCGCCTCATGGAGCAGGTCGTGATGCGCGGCCTGCAGCGCCGCGGCGCGCGCCTGCCAGCGCGCCTGGCGGCGATGCCCGGCGAGGCTGGCCAACGCATCTGCGGCGGCCAGCGCGTCGATGTCGTGCCGGTCCAGCCGCGCGCGCAGCACCAGGTCTTCCACGCTGGCGAACGGCGCCTCGGCGCGGGCCAGTTCGATCCGCCCGGCCGCCGCCTCGCGCATGCCGTTCACGCAGTTCAGGCCAAGCCGCACCGCCGGCTGGGCGCGCTGGCGGGCGCGCGCTGACGCACCGCTGGCCGCATGCTCCAGCGCGCTTTCCCAGCCGCTCACCGTCACATCGACCGGATGCGTGCGCACGTGGTGCCGGCTCGCATCCTGCACGAGTTGCGACGCCGAGTAGAACCCCATCGGCTGGCTGTTGAGCAGCGCGCACAGGAAGGCCGCCGGATGGTGGCACTTGATCCACGCGCTGATATAGACCAGCTTGGCGAAGCTGGCGGCATGGCTTTCCGGGAAGCCGTATTCGCCAAAGCCCTCGATCTGCTTGCAGATGGCCAGCGCAAAAGCCTCCGGGTACTTGTTGCGGGTGAGCGCCTTGACCAGCGCATCCTGGTGCTGTTTCAGGTCGCCCTTGCGCCGCCACGCCGCCATGGAGCGGCGTAGCTGGTCGGCCTGCCCCGGCGTAAAACCGGCGGCGTCGATGGCCAGTTGCATCACCTGCTCCTGGAAGATCGGCACGCCCAGCGTGCGGCCCAGCACCTTCTCGATGACGTCGTTGTGGTACGCCGGCGGCTTGCCGGTGCGCCGCACCTGCTCGCGCCGCTTCAGGTAGGGATGCACCATGCCGCCCTGGATCGGGCCGGGCCGCACGATGGCCACTTCCACCACCAGGTCGTAATACTCGCGTGGCAAGAGGCGTGGCAGCATCGACTGCTGCGCACGCGACTCCACCTGGAACACGCCGATGGTGTCGGCGGCGCAGATCATGTCGTAGGTTTGCGGATCGTCCTTGGGCACGTCTTCCATCCGGTACGGCACGCCCGAGCGCGTGGGGATCATCGTCAGCGCGCGGCGGATGGCCGAGAGCATGCCTAGCGCCAGCACGTCCACCTTCAAGAGGCCCAGCGACTCAAGGTCGTCCTTGTCCCACTGGATCACGCTGCGGTTTTCCATGGCCGCGTTCTCTATCGGCACCAGCCGCGACAGCTTGTGCCGCGCAATCACAAAGCCGCCCACGTGCTGCGACAAATGGCGCGGAAAGCCGCGCAGTTGCGTGGTCAGGCTGGCCCACTGCCGCACCGCCGGCGCGTCCGGGTCCAGCCCGTACTGCGAAATGCGCTCCAGGAAGGTCTTGCCGCCATCCCACCATGCCTGCCCCTTGACCACCTGCTCGATCACGCTGGCATCGATGCCCAGCGCCCGGCCCACGTCGCGCAGCGCGCTGCGCGAGCGATAGGTGATCAGCGACGCCGCCAGCGCGGCGCGGTTGCGGCCGTATTTCTCGTAGATGTACTGGATGACTTCTTCGCGCCGCTGGTGCTCGAAGTCCACATCGATGTCCGGCGGCTCGTCGCGCTCGCGCGAGAGAAAACGGCCGAACAGCAGGTTGGCATCCGCGGGATCGACCTCGGTGATGAACAGGCAATAGCAGACCAGCGAATTGGCTGCCGAGCCGCGGCCCTGGCACAGGATGCCGCGGCCGCGGGCAAAGCGCACGATGTCGTGCACGGTGAGGAAGAACGGCTCGTACTGCTTCTCGCGGATCAGCGCGAGCTCCTCCGCCAGTTGCTTGCGCCATGCGGGCTCGAGCCCTTTGGGGAAGCGCCGCAGCACGCCTTTCATGGTCTCGCGGCGCAGGTAGCTGAATGGCGTCTCGCCCGGGGGCACCAGTTCCTCCGGGTACTCGTAGCGCAGCGACGCCAGCGAGAAATCGCACATGGCGGCCACCCGCAGCGTCTGCGCCAGCGCCTCGCGCGGGTACAGGCGCGACAAGCGCTGGCGCATGCGCAGGTGCTGCTCGGCATTGGGCGCCAGCGCCATGCCGCATTCGGCCAGGGGCTGGCCCACGCGGATCGCGCTCAGCACGTCCGACAGCGGCTTGCGCGAGCGCACATGCATGGTCACCGCGCCGGATGCCGCCAGGGGCACGCCGGTCAGCGCCGCGGCTTGCTCCAGCCGCAGCCGGTGCGCGGCATCGGCATAACCCTGCAATTGCTCGAGCGCGATCCAGCCGCGCTCGCCAAACGTCTGCCGCATCCATTGGGCTTGCCGCAGCAGCTCGGCGGGGTCCGGGCAATACGAAGGCAGCAGCAGCGCCAGGCAATCGGGCATGCCGCGCAGGTGGGCCTGGTCCGGCTGCGGCGCGGCGATGTCGTCGGGATGCAGCGCGTAGGCGCCCTTTTGCACGCGCGTGCGGCCCAGCGTGATCAACTCGCTCAGGTTGCCAAAGCCTTCGCGATTTTGCGCCAGCAGCACCAGCCGCAGCACAGGCCGGCCCGCGTGGTCGGTGAGCGTAAAGCGGCTGCCGATCAGCAGGCGGAAATCCTGCGCGGCACGGGCCAGGGCAAGCAGGCGGTCATGGCGGCGCAGGCGGGCCTGCAAGGCGTCATCGGCGCTCCCGGCGGCAGTGGCGTGCGGCAAGGCAGGGAATTCGCCCTCCCCTCGATGCTCGCCGTCTTCGTCGTCGCCCTCCTCCGGCTCCTCCGCTGCCTCGTCCTCATCCTCCCGCAGCCCGGCGGCCAACCGCGCCGCGCTGCGCTCGGCCGCATCGCGGGTGCGTTCGCGCAGGTCCTTCAGCGCATGGTGCGCGCGGGCCGTGCCTGCCACCGAGCATTCGTCGGTCAGCGCCAGGCCGCGGTAGCCGAGCGCAAACGCGCGCTCGATCAGCTCGACCGGATGCGATGCCCCGTCCAGGAAGGTGAAATTGGAGATGCAATGCAGCTCCACATAGTCGGGCAACGCCGGCAGCAGCGCCGAAAGCGCCGGCGGCAAGGCAGAGAATGAAGGGTTGGCTGGCTGGCTCGACATGACAAAGATTCGGGCAAAGATCCGGGCAAAGATTCAGGCAAACAAGCCATGCAGGAACCAGCGGTACTCGCCGCTTTCCTCACGCCCGGGGCGCTGGCGATAGACCCAGCAGCGCAGCCCGTCCGCCCGTTGCGCAACGAAGTAATCGCGCGTGGCCAGCGCGCCGTCCCACCAGCCGGATTCGATGCGCTCCGGGCGCGAGAGCAACGTCAATGGCCCGCCGTGGCAAGGCCGATGGCGCTGCACAGTCAGCGCCACGGGCTGCGCCATCAGCCACAGCGGACGCTCCGGCATGCCCGCCGGGGCACGCTGCGGTTCGCGCGGCGCGCGCGCAGGCATCTCATCCACCGGGCACCAGCGGTTGGCGCGCTCGGGCCGGTGGTCGGCCAGCGGCTGCGGTTGCAGCACGTTCTCCCGGCCCAGGCGCGCCATCAGCGTATCGAGCACGCGGCCCAGTTCCGCCGGCGTGCCGCCCGGCTCGGGAAACAGCGCATCGCTCTGCGGCACGCAGGCCTGGACCGACTCCACCACCAGCAGCAGGCTCACCGCCGGCACGCGGAACTGCACCTTGTCCAGCCGCTCCTGCAACAGCCTGGACAAATGCACCGGATCGCGGCTGGGCTGCGCCAGGCTGATCGTCACCGGCGTGGCCTGCGTCTCGGCGCCCAGCCGGTAGCGCTCATGCTCCAGCCGCAGCACAAGATGCGTCACGCCCGCCTGCTGCACGGCCAGCCAGCCGGCCAGCGCCAGCAGCAAACGCTGCGCGCCCGCCATCACGCCCTGCACGGATTCGGTCCGGCCTGGCAGCTCCATGCGCTGCGAGAAGGTGGCGGGCGCGCTGAACCACGTAAAACGCACCGGCACCTCGCCATAGGCCTGGTCCAGCCGCGCCAGCAGGTCCGGCCCCAGCCGGCGCCGCAGGCCGGCACGTGGCAGGCCCCGCACCTCGCCCACGGTCCGGCAGCCGATGCCATCGAGCCAGCCATCGTCCGCCAGCCCTTGCAACATGCCCACCGGCAGCCGGTCCAGCAGCCGCGCCATGCGCGGCAGCCCCACCGCGCGCCGCGCCGGACGCACCAGCCCGCCCCGGCGATCCCTGCGCAGCGGCTGCGCCGCCAGCCACGCCGCCCCGAAGGCCGTCGGCCCGCAGCCCAGCTGCAGGAACACCCCCAGCCGCCGCACCCGCGCATACACCGCCCGGCACAACGCAAGATGGCCGCCAAACAACCGCAGGCTGGCCCCGGCATCGATCATCACGGTAGCCACCCCGGCATCCGGATGCACCGTGACATGCGGCGTGAAATGCAGCAACGCCAGCGCCAGCGCCGTCATCACCTGCGCCTCGGCCGCCGGCTCGCGCTGCAGTTGCACCACCTGCGCCGACAACGCCTGCACGCCGCCTCGCCGCATCCCCGCCTGCACCCCCAGCGCCACCGCCGGGCCGTTGGCCAGCACCACCCGCTCGCGCTCCATCACCGCCACCGGCACGCTGTGGTGCAGCAGGCCGGCGCAGGCGCGATGCGCGTCGGGCTCAGGCCAGTTCGGCTGCAGCGCGTCCAGCGACAGGCGCGGCAGATGCACCGCGATCCAGTACGACATGGGCTTGCTCTCCCGCAACGGCTTGGGAAACCGGGGCATTCAGGGGGACCGGCATCGACGGGGCCTGCGGCGTGGCCATGGCCGGCACCGCCATCATCTCGCCCAGCGGCAGCACCAGCGGCGTATCGCGCACCGGGCCGCGCCGCTTGTGGAACACGACCGACACGGCATTGCCCGGCGCCGGCGACAACAGCAGCCGCAGCACCGCCGGCGACGACTCGCGCAGCACGCTGGCCGGCCGGCACGCCCACACCACGGCGTCTCCCGCCTGCGCCAGCACCTGCAAGCGCCGCAGCGCCTCGGGACGCGCCGTGGGCAGCCACACCATCACCCCGCCAAAGGCCTGGCTGCGCAGCACCTGCTCCGCCGCCCACAGCACATCCGCCTGCGCCGCGGCCCGGCTCGCGCCAGCGGGCGGGCGCACCCAGTACAACAGGCGCGCCGGCAAACCCCATTCGGCCAGGCACGTTGCATTGGGCAGGTGCGGCGGCCCGATCAGCGCCACCCGGCGCTGCGCCGCGGCCAGCGCCAGCAAGGCCGGGCGCAGCAGCCGCAACTCGCCCACGCCGGGGTCGGCCAGCAGCAGCTCTGTGAGCGCGCCCACCGGCCAGCCACCGCCCGGCAACTCGGCCGAGAGCGCGTCATGGCCGGTCGGCAAGGCCGGCACGCTGCCCGCCCGGCCCAGATGGCCAAGCTGCCCCGCCCGCCACAGGCCGGGATAGCGTTGCTCCAGTGCGTCCAGCGCCCCCTGCCGGTCGGCCACGGGCGGCTGCGCCAAAGGCGAATCGCCCGATGCGTCGGGCGATATGGGGAAGAGTTCGGCTGTCATGTGATGCGTGCGGCTCAGCCCTAGGGGACTGACAGGAAGTTTCCGGATACTGTATGTTTATACAGTACCACGGATGCGCGCAAGGGTGAAGCGGTGTAGACGTCGATGACAACCCGTCTCGGGCCGCCCGTATGCCATAGACGTAGACGTAGACGTAAACGTCGTCCACGCTCGGATCTCAATTTCCTTATGGTCAGTTGAGCGCTGTTGACTCGGTTTTGGACACCACCATTCTTTATGGACTCGATGCGTGGCGCGAATCGTTGCATTCCGCTATGTCAAGTTAGCAAAACTGGCACGCCGGGTACTGGGGATCGAATGACTCCGGCGCGCCGCTGGCGTCAGTTAGCCTGCTCACCCTTCTTTGGCTCCCCCGGCATCTGTGCCTTCGCGGCCGCGTCGTTGGCCTTTTGGTGCTTCTTCTCGTGACTCCTGGCCGCCTTCTTGTCCCTGTCATAATCGCGCTTGGCTGCCTTCTTCGTGGCCTTGTATTCGTCCGAAGCCTCCTTGTTGGCCTCGCGGCGCTGGACAAGTGGATCCTTTGGGGCCTCGATCTGCGTCCGGCCGGCAGGCACCGTCGCGTTGCTGCGATCGGGAGGGGCACCCGGCGCCTGCGCAAAGGAAGCCGCACATATCAGGCTGGCGGCCAAGCCGCTGCTGGCTTGCAGAAAGCGAATCGACTTGTTTTTCATCATATCGGACCTCATGTTTGTGAATTTGACACGGCATTTCGGCACTTTGCGAGTAGCACCGCAAAGACAGTCTTGAGAGAGATCGAGGGCCGCTTCTGTTGCGCAATTCGCCTGCGTTTAGCTTCCTGCCCTTGCTGCCGGCGGCCCCCCGATTCAAAAGGCTACTCGCAATCGGCGCCGTCTCCGACAGGCGCATAAAACAGTATGCGCACAGTGGGCCTAGTCCCTTTGAGCCAAATCAACGTCCGACGCGAAAGAACGGTTCGTCTCCAGGTACTGGATGTGATGTTGACGCGCAACAGCCAGGGTGGTACCTGAGGTCATCGAACGGAAGTCCCCTCCATTCGAGGCTCCCCCAATGCGTGCTCAGCGCCGAGCCGTCGGCCCGCGCTATCGAGTGCATGCTGGCCTGCCGCCGCCCATGGTCGCGGCAAGCCTCAGCCGGATGACGCGCTCGCCCGCTTGCGCTTCGGGCGTATTTACCGCTGGCCCCGGCCCCCGGGCGTGTACCGCTAATGTCAAGCAGCGCTCGCTGCTGAGCCTGGCAGAAGCCACGAAACTCAAAGCCGAACACAGCGAATTGGTGCAGGTGATCCGCCAGGTGAGATCGATGGCGGATCGTGTTGCCAGCCTCGCCGGGGCGGTAGCTGCAGCGGAACATGCACAACGCAATCGGGCTCCGCGCCAGCAATTGCTTGATGAACGCCACGATGAGGCCGGGCCCGTTTCGCGCGGCATTGCGCTGGATCAAGCCGCGCGCCGTGCCACGGATAATACTGGAGCGGAGATGCCGGCGCCCTGTCGGTGCTAGCGAATAACCACGAACCGATTCCATCATGGCTGGCAAGCATATCCTTGGCTTCGTCGCGGCGGCGGCGTTGGTCGGGCTCGTCATTACGGCGTTGCCCGTCCACGGCGCGCAGCCAGATGCCGACATCCTTCTCCCCCAGGTACAGCAGATCAACGGGATCTCTTATGTCTCAGGCGGCATCGGGGAGGACGAGGTAAAAGCCATGCGGTCCATCGCGGGCCGCTTCAACGTACGGCTCGGATTCTACGATGCGAAGGGCGGCGCGGCCCTGTCCGACGTCGTGGTGACAATCGAGGATACCCGTGGCGAGCGGCGTCTGCGCGTTGTCATCGCCGGGCCCTTGCTCTATATGCAGCTGCCGCCAGCCACATATACGGTGCGTGCCCAGTTTCGCGGCGATAGCCAGTCTCGCAAATTCACGGTCGGGCGTAACGCAATCAATTACCTGTTCCGCTTGCGCATCAATGAGTTGGAAGACGGCTGGGTCTATTGCGAGTCGCGGTGTCCGCGGCGCGGTCGGTGAAGCCGGCATCCACGCCCTCCGTCTCCGGCTGGCACTTGCGCGACGCGAGGGAACTCGCCCGCGAGCAAGGGGTTGATCCCGCTCAAGGCCTGTCCGAAGACGAGGCGCGGCTGCGCGCAGGGCGTCACGGCCCGAACGCGCTCCAAGAGACGTCTGGGCGCGGACTGCTTTCGCTGGTCGCCGCGCAGTGCAAGGACTTCATGGTCATCGTGCTGCTGGCGGCCGCGATCGCCTCCGGCGTCATCGGCGACTTGAGCGACACGCTCGCCATCCTGATGATCTTGCTGCTCAACGCCGCCATCGGCATCGCGCAGGCCTGGCGCGCTGATCGCGCCATCGCCGCGCTTCGCCAACTCGCGGCAGCCCAGGCCACGGTGCTGCGCGGCGGCCATTTGGAGACGGTGCCGGCAAGCGTCCTGGTGCCGGGTGACATCGTCCAGCTCGAAGCCGGAAACCATATCCCCGCCGACTTGCGGCTGATCGAAGTCGCCCAACTCCAGGTGGACGAATCAGCGCTAACGGGAGAGTCAGTCGCGGTCGCCAAGCAAAGCGTAGCCATGTCGGCCAACAGCAGCGCGTTCCTCGCCGACCGCCTCAACATGGCGTTCAAGGGAACGGTCGCCACGCATGGGCGCGGAACAGGGATCGTGATGGCCACGGGCATGGCCACCGAGTTGGGCAAAGTCGCACGACTGCTCGACACGGCAGAGCGCAGCACCCCATTGCAGCGCCGCCTGGCAGGCTTCGGCAGGCGACTGTCGATCGCGGTGTTGGGAATTTGCCTTGTGATTTTTGGACTGGGCGTGCTGCGCGGCGAAGGCCTGCTGCCGATGGCGCTCACGGCGATCAGCCTGGCCGTGGCCGCGATCCCGGAAGCCCTACCCGCCGTGGTCACCGTGCTGCTTGCGCTTGGTGCGCGCAGGATGGCGGCGGTGCACGCGCTGGTAAGGCGGCTTCCGTCGGTGGAGACCCTAGGCTCCGTCACGACGATCTGTTCCGACAAGACCGGTACGCTGACACAGAATCGCATGCAAGTAGAGTTATTGCTGGCCAACGGGCGCCAATGGGTCCCGGGCGATTCGCTGCCGGGCGCCGTCCATCGGGAGGCGCTGCTTGCCGCCGTTCTGTGTAACGACGCCCGCCAGTCCGGTGGCGATACCCCCGGGGACTGGCAAGGAGATCCGACCGAAACGGCACTGGTACGGGCAGGCCTGTCCGGCGGTATCGACAAGGCCGCGATGGACGAGGCCCTTCCTCGCGTCCAAGAGCAGCCGTTTGACTCCGGGCGCAAGAGAATGACCACGGTCCACTCAGGCGCACACGACTACGTGGCCTATACGAAGGGCGCGCCAGAGTCGGTGCTGCCGTGCTGCGAAGCGCGATGGACGCCGGACGGTCCCGCGCCGCTGGATAGCGCCAATGTGCTTGAGCAGGCAAACACGCTCGCCGGGCAAGGCCTGCGCGTGCTGGCGCTGGCACGCAGGAACCATCCGCGCCTCCCTGATGCCAATGCGCTGGCCGAAGTCGAATGCCGCCTTCAGTTCCTCGGCCTGCTGGCGCTCATCGACCCGCCGAGACTGGAGGCTGCAGATGCCGTGCGCGACTGCATCGGTGCGGGCATTACCCCGGTAATGATCACCGGTGACCACCCCGCCACAGCGCGGGCCATCGCGTACCGGCTGGGCATCGTGCCGGAACGAGATGCTGAGGTCGTGACGGGGGTGGATCTCGCCTCGCTCGACGATACCGCTTTGCGCGAGCGAGTCGCGCGGGCGCGCGTGTTTGCGCGCGTCGACCCGGCGCAAAAGATCCGCATCGTCGAGGCGCTCCAAGCGCGTGGGGAGTTCGTCGCCATGACCGGCGACGGCGTGAACGACGCGCCAGCGCTCAAGCGCGCGGAAATCGGGGTGGCCATGGGCAAGAACGGAACCGACGTTGCCCGGGAATCGTCCAGCCTGGTATTGCTTGATGACAATTTTGCAACCATCGTCGCGGCCGTGCGGGAGGGCCGCCGTATTTACGACAACATTCGCAAATTCGTGCGCTACGCCATGACGGGCAACTCGGGCGAGATATGGACGATCGCCCTGGCGCCGCTGTTCCTGCTACCCATCCCGCTGCTGCCCATTCACATATTGTGGATTAACCTTGTCACCGACGGCCTGCCGGGCCTTGCACTGGCGGCGGAGCCGGCCGAATCCGGCATCATGCGACGTCCGCCCAGGCCACCGACGGAGAGCTTGTTCGCGCACGGTATGTGGCAGCACATCGTCAGTATCGGTTTGCTGATTGCGGGCCTTTGCCTGGGGGTGCAGGCCTGGGCGCTGGCAGGCGGGCAGCGGCACTGGCAAACCATGGTATTCACCGTGCTCACGCTGTCGCAGATGGCGCACGTACTGGCTATTCGCTCTGAACAAACCCCGCTATGGCGCCTTGGCTTGCGCTCGAATCTGCCGTTGCTCGCGGCGGTGCTGCTTACCTTTGGACTACAGATCGCCGCAATCTATGTGCCGATATTGAATATGATCTTCAAGACCGAACCCTTGGGCCCGCAGGACTTGGGGATCTGCCTCGGGGCGTCGTCAGTGGCTGGCATTGCGGTGGAAATCGAGAAAGCTTGGCGGCGGCGGGCAACGCGTTTTCGTGCCGATGCGCGTGCGCTTCGGCACCCTTGCGCATCGCGGTTGCGGTAGATCAAAGCCAACAAGACGATATGAACCCTTGCGAGTCGCTATGGCGGATTCGCGCCAGCCGATTCGCACTGGGATCGCTGAGTCCGGCGCGGACGAGGCCAGTCCATGCCCGCTGAGCGCCGCGCTGGTACGCCCGCCTCACCGCTAGGAACGAGGATTGCGCGACCTGGTGAAGCGCTGCCGGGCCTGGTCGTTGACAAGCTCCGAGATGGCAATGCCTACAATCACCCTGACCAACCTCGGCGACCAGGGCGCGGAGGCGGTGTTCGGCGTCATCTACCCGCCCCGGGTGGCGTTAGTGGGATTTGGTCGAGCGCTTCGACAGTGCGCGCGGCATAGAAGATACGAGTGAACGGGAACCGTCGAACCGTTGGACCGTTGGCGCGGACAGGGCAATGGTGGCCAAGACGCACTGAACTTCGGTCCCTGCGGGAAGCGGAAAAGCGATCGTGATGTGATTTCAAGTTGCGTGCGTATCAATGCCGGCTGCGTGGTTCACATCATGCTGACGATCTTAGACAACGAAGCGTCTCGCTGACAGATACAACCCCTTGCATAGTCGCCAGATGCAGCCCGTTGGAATCCACTGCATTTGATCTATTGCCGCTTGATTGCGGCCGCTCCCGAGCCGCTCTGTGGTAAACATGACATCAAGACGCCAATCATCTTGCCCGCCCTTACGATCGTTTGCGCTGCGCTACCCGCTGGCCATCTGCCAGGCTGCTCGAAGGATAACGAATGATCCGAGTGCCTTGCGGCAGCGGTTCTAACAGTTCGGCGTCCTCTGCGTTTCTACGCCCGATTCGCACTTCCCGCCGTGAGGCCCGGCCATCGGTGACGGAAAACACACACCACGAAGCGGTGCCACATCGAAAGATCGCGCTGACCGGGATCTTGAGGGCATCCTCCGCCCGCCACAGGACAATCTTGGCGATCAAGCGAAAGCCGTCGCCCAGTTGCGCGGGCGGCGCCATGACGTCGATGATAACGTTGGCGCGTTTCTCTTCGATGCCCAGGACGGAAATCTTGGTGAAGGCATGCGGTTCGACCAGCCGCACGACTCCGCCTATTTCCTGTTCGCCGCCCCACCCTTCGATGCGCACCGGCATGCCGGCCCTGACCTTGACCGCCTCGGTCGATAGCAGCTCGACGACGATTTCCAGGTCGTGGGGATCGCCGATCGTAAGCAATGGCGCGCCTGCGCTGACGATCCGCTCGCTGCGCTCGGGGATGCCCAGAACAGCTCCGGCAACGGGCGCTCTGACTGACACCAACGAAGAGGAGCCGCCCTTGTATTCACGCAAGGCGAGCATGCCGGCCTCGGCGACCCGAACCTCCTCCTTGGCCGCGTTTGCCCGGGCCTGCGCCGCCGCCAGTTCATTGCCGGCGGTGATGCCAAGGTTGGCTGCCTGCTCGCCCGCCTGAGGCGACAGAAAATGCTCACGCACCAGACGCTCGATCCGCTGCCGCTCCCGTTGCGCCTGCGCATAATCCTCGGCAGCGTGACGTACCCGCTCCAACGCCTCGCGGTGCGCGGCACGCGCGGCCGCCACCCTGCCTATCACCTCTTCCTGCTCCCTGGCACTCAACGGCAATGGCGCCAATTCCGCCACGACTTGCCCCACCTTCACGGCGTCGCCTTCGCGCAGGCCGATGCGCATCAGCCGGCCGCCAATTGGCGCCGCAACGACAAAGCGCTCCTTGCTGCGAGTCTCTCCTTCCTCGCTTGTCGTGACCTCCAATGGGCCGCGCGTGGCCTGAACCGTGTCCACCTCGGAAGGGGCTGGAACCAGCAGGTAGACTGAACCCGCCAGCAGCAGGATCCCGGCAAGAATGAACGCAGTCTTACTGGCCGAGAGGCGCATCGCGTGTCACTCCCGCGTCTTCAGTACCGCGACCAGGTCGAGGTGCCGCAAGCGCCGCAAGACCAGAAGGCCAGCGGCCAGCGCAGCGCATGCCGCCGGCAGCATCGCGAAGAAAAGCGTTGCCCGCTCCAGCGCAAGCGGCATCCGGAATGCGTCCCGGTCAAACACCGGCACCAGCAATGCGCAGAGCCCATAGCCCACGGCGATGCCTAGCGGCAGCGCGGCGGCCGTCAGCAATGCCTGCTCTCCGATGAGGATGGTCGCGACTTCTCCCTGCGAAAAGCCGAGAACCCGCAAGCTAGCGAGCTCATTGCCGCGCTCGGACAGCGCAATGCGGATATTGTTGTAGACGACCCCAGCTACGATGACCGAGGCAAAGCCCGCCAGGACCAAACTCGATATCACGAAGGTGCGGTCCAGAGTGCTGCCGATGCTCTCGAGCACGGCACTGCGCACGATCACCGAACTGATTGCGGGCAGGCGTTTCAACCTGGCATACAACTGTTGCTCCTTGAGCGTGTCGATGCGCAGATAGAGGCCACTGATGGCAGGGCTTTCCCCTAACTGCCGGGACAGCGCGTGCCGCTCTATATAGGCGCTGATGCCAAGCAGGTCATCAACCGTGGCGACCACAGGCAGCGTGATGACGTTCCGGCGCCCCTCCAGCAACTCCGCCTCAACCCGATCGCCAATGCCGATGTGCAAAGTCTCAGCCAGTTTGGCAGATACGACCAGGCCATCGGAGCTGACACGCTGGCGGCCTCCCGTATAACCAACCACCTCGCGCAGATCCGCGCCGGCGTCAAGGCCCGTGAGTTCGACACGCTTGGCACGGTGGCCATGGCGCAGCCAGACTGGCGTCATGCGGAAACCTTCGGCCCTCATGACACCCGGCAGTTGTACAACATCGAAAGCCGCAGCTGCAGGCTGCGCCTCGTTGAAGAACAACGTAACGTCGTCGTGCTGTACCTGGCCGAACTGCAAGTCAAGAATCTGCTTGACGCCGTCCAGCCCGAACCTGCCCACCACCATGAGCCCGACCGCCAGGGCAATCCCGGTCGTTGACAGCATGGCCTTGCCGGGCCGGCGAGCCAGGTTCCTGACGATCAGCCGCAACTGAATTGGCATTGCGCGGAGCACGCCGGCACGGTCCAGAAGGCTCGCTCGAAAGCCCGCAGGCAGCTCCGGCCGCATGGCCTCGGCGGGGGGCAGCCTGGCGGCGCGCAGCACCGCGGCACCAGCCCCGACGATGGCCGCGGCCACGCTGGCCAGCACCGCGACGATCAGCGCGCGCGGGCTTATGGTCGCCTGCAGGTTGGGAAAGTGAAAATACTGGCGATATAGGTCAACCATTAAGGTCTCGAAGTAGAGGCCCGCCGGTATCCCGGCTGCAACACCAATCGACACGGTGGCGAGCCCGAAGCGCAGGTACTGAAAGGCAACCGTGCGGCCGCCGTAGCCAAACGCCTTGAGCAGCCCGATCTCGGCACGCTGCATCGTGACGAGCCGGCTAAGCAGCGTGTACAGCAGGAACGACGACACGGCAAGAAACAGCACGGGCACATAAGTGGCGGTGATACCGATCTCTGCCAGTTCATCGGACAAAAAACGATTGGATAGCTGGTCTTCCCTGCCATAGGCGCCCAGGCTGCCATAGCGCGCCAGGAGGCGGTCGAGCGGATCGATGAGCTGGCGCGCGGTGACACCGGCATCGAGCGTCAGCGCGATATCATTGAATGCGCCTTCCATGCCAAAAGCGGACGCAACTGCCTCGCGTCCCACCCACACCACACCAAAGCGGCGGTTGTCCGGGAAGACCATGCCCTGCCCGACTTCGTAGACATACTCAGGGGACATCCCGATCCCGACGATAGCCAGATTGCGGGAGCGGCCATTGAGTATGGCGGTGATGCGGGAACCGACCTCCAGGCCGTTGGCGGCGGCAAAGACGGCACTGGCCACCACTTCGTCTTCCCTGGCCGGGTTCGGGAAATGGCCGCGCAGCAGGAACAGGGCATTCACCACCGGTACGCCGCTGGCGGGAAGTGAGACCAGCCGCAAGGTGGCGGGCTCGCTGAAACCCGGCACATCGGCAGTCACGTCACGCACAATTCGCGTTTCGACACCGCGAACCCCTGGCAAGGCACGTATCTCGTCTACCATCCCGAGCGGCGCGCGCTTTACGTTCGCGAACACATCGGCAAAGCGGTGACCTGTGTAATAACGGTCTTGGGCGATCGCCAGCGACTGCCAGGCGCCGTACATCCCCACCAGGACAGCGATGCCGCAGGCAACCACCAGCGCGGCTGCGATCACCTGCCCGCGCAGCCGCCAGAGATCGCGCCCCAGCATCTTCCATAAAGCGGTCACCATGACAGTTCCGATGGTCTGGCGCGTGCCGCATTGCGCTCGATGCCCGTGATGGCGCCGCTGCTGATATGGATCACGCGGTCGGCCATGGCCGAAATGGCGGCGTTATGCGTGATCACGACGGTAATGGCACCTAACTCGCGGTTTACGAGTTCAAGCACTTCCAGTACCAGCTTGCCGGTCTTGTAATCGAGCGCGCCAGTTGGCTCATCGCATAGCAGGATGTCAGGCCGTTTGGCGATCGCGCGCGCAATCGCCACGCGCTGCTGTTCACCGCCCGATAGCTGCGCCGGGAAATGATTCTTGCGGGGCGCCAGCCCGACCATCTCCAGTGCTTGCAGCGGATCCATCGGTTGTATGGCGATTTCCGTGACGAGCGCGACGTTTTCGAGCGCGGTCAGGCTGGGGATCAGATTGTAGAACTGGAAGACGAAGCCGACATGTTCGCGGCGATAGCGGGTCAGGCCCTCGTCATCGGCCTGGGTCAGGTCGTGATCGCGATAGACGACGGTGCCGGTGCTCGGGCGGTCCAGGCCGCCAAGGATATTCAGCAGCGTCGATTTTCCGCTGCCCGACGCGCCGAGCAACACCACGAACTCGCGGCCGAACAGATCGAGGTCGACGCCCGCCAGGGCGTGAATCTCAATTTCGCCCATGCGATAGCTCTTGCCGACATGCCGGAGCCGAAACAGGGCTGCCTCCCGCCCGTTCGCCACATCGCTTCCAGCGGATTTTGTGGCAAGGGCCTTCATCCTGTTCTCCACTCCGCGGGCGTATGCCCCGCCGGAGAAACATGCTCATTCTGTCTTGGATGGCACCTTTACCAGTACAACCGGGCATTCCGCATGCGCAATCACACGTCCTGCCACGGAGCCGACAATCGCTTCCAGGAACGCGCCCCGGCCATGGGCGCCCATGAGGATCGCCTCAGCCTTGATGGATCTGGCATAGTCCACAATGCGCTCCGGCGCGAATCCGACCAAGCTGTGCTCTTCAAACGGCACCCCTGCGCCACGCAGGATTGCGGCCACGGATTGCATGACCTTGGCGCTTTCTTCCGTGTGCCAGGCGTCAATGTCCTTCTTGCTGATAAAGGACTTCACCTCGCCCGAAAGGTCTGGCAGGCAGTGCACGACATGGACGGAGAAGCCGTCCTTGAATAGCCGTCTGTCAGCCAGGCATTGCGCCGCAGCATCACTGTAGGAGGAACCGTCCGTAGCCAACACGATATTTTGCATTTCCGCCCTCAATTGCCGATGTCCGTTCTTCGATTTCCATTCCTTGCCGCGCGTTAATTGCGCCAATAGAAAATTCAGCGCCTTCGCACTACATCCTGAATGGCCCCATGATTACTAGTTTAGCTACATCCAGCAGTGGACCCGCCCTTGACGCAGGTCGATCTTCGACGCCATGAGCCTGCCGTGGCCCGGCTTCCGCGATTCGCCCCGACCGGATGAACTGCTGCAAAGGCTTGATCGCTGCCCCCTGGTTGTTAGACGCTGCCCATGATCTCCCCCGGCCTTTATGTCGACAGAAGGCGTCGAATCCATAGATACCATTGTGGCCACATCGCGATCCGAAATTCGGACCGCGCCGCTACACCGGCCAGGTCTCTTGCGAATCCCGGCAGCCTAGCCCACCACTCATTCTAGAAGTAGCTACGGAAATTGAAATAAATTTAGGCAACGGTCCGATCTTAAGCAACTGAAGCCACGCCCAGACGAAGCCAACGTGAAAGCCTGCGGGTGACCAGCGGGCGTTCTCAAACGGCTTTGTGCCCGCCCGGGCCGCTGACGCGAACAGCGAGCCCGCCCAACTCCACCGACTGACTGACCTCGATCTCCAACTGGTGAAATGCTGCAATGCGTCGTACGATTGACCAGCCGAGCCCGCTGCCGCTCTCGCTGCTACCGGGAACCCGGAAGAATCGCTCTCCGAGTCTGCGGGAATCGGCGTCAGCCAGCCCTGGACCGCTATCTTCGACAATGCAGACAACTCGCCCACCGTGCTGCTGCACGCCCACTCTCACCCGCGCAAATCGGGGACTGTATCTCAGCGCGTTGTCGACCAGGTTGCGAGCCAGGACGGCCAGCAGCGCCTCGCTGCCGGGAGGGTTGCAGGATTCGGTGGCTTCGAACTCGAGACTCTGATTCTTGCTAATCGCCTTCGGTGCCAGTTTCGGCCACCACCTGCTTAACCAGGGCCCTCAGGTCGACTTCGGCCATAGTTGGGGCTGCGTTGGCTTACAGCCTCGACAAGATAAACAATTGCTCCACTGCGGCTGCTCGCATTGAGTAGCGCGCTGGCTCTTGCCGCCTGTGGCGGTGGTGGCGGTGGTGGCGACGGATCGTCGAGCAGCGGCAGCAGTAGCAATAGCAATACCGGCACCCTGAGCGTGTCGATGACCGACGCGCCCGCCTGCGGCATTGATCATGTCTTTGTCACCGTCGACAAAGTGCGAGTCCACTCCGATCCCAACGCCAACGCCAACGGCACTGGCTGGGTTGACGTCACGGTCAGCCCGGCACGACGGATCGACCCGCTGTCGACGTTCTTCAATCGATGTACCCGTGGGCGCGACCATCAGCTCAATGGCCGTTTAGTTTATTCAACCTGACATTCGTGGTTGGATTGGCGAGTGTCGGAGATGGGTCGTGAACGATCATAGCCAACCGGCACACCGCCCCTCCGTTAAGGGCCATCTCCCGCCGTTCGCCTTCGCGCTCCGGCAGACATTTCAACGGCTGCCGGGCCACGAATTGCAGACGCTCGTCCGCCGTCCGCATGTGCCCAATACTTGCGCGGCGACATGCTGTGCTGCCGTGTGTTCGCAGCGCCATCGCGATGCCAGCAACCCAAGACGGCTGCGGGGGGACACAGGATCGATATCCATTGTGAATGACCTGGCCCAGGCTGCGACACCGTCCACAGGCATCGGCCTTGCCAGTGCATATCCCTGGCCTGCGTCGGCCCCAAGAATTGCAGCCGCTTCAACCAGATCCATTGTTTCCAGGCCCTCGACGACGACAGTCAGATCAAGGCTTTTGCCCAGGTTGATCAGCGAGCCGATAAAGCCAATGATTTTGTCCGGATTTCGGCCCGCGTCGCGTACAAGGCCCTGGTCGATCTTGACGGTATGGAATGGCAACGAGCTCAATCGTAGCAGGCTGCTATAGCCAGAGCCGAGATCATCCATCGCCAGCCCTACACCGAGCGCTGCCAGCGCGTGCACGCCAGCATCGTGACGCTCCTTGTCTCCGTACGGCCTGTCTTCCAGCAGCTCCAACTTCAGTCGCGCCGGATCGAACCGGTGCCGCTGCAGCGCGTCGGCCACCCAGTCAGCGCCGGCGGGCTCGATCAGCAATTCGGGGGGCAGGTTGACGGACACATCAACCGACAGGCCGTCGTCATCCCATCGGCGCGCCTGGGTCAGGGCGTAGTCGAGCCCGAGCTTGAACAATCGGATCAGGTCGTCACGCCCGTAACAAGGCAGAAAGGTGCCCGGCCCGATCGTCTTGCCACGCTGATCGTGTAGCCGTGCAAGGAACTCGATCGCAACCGGTCTGCGGGAGTGCAGGTCGACAATCGGCTGGCCGTGGAATGTCACCTCGCCCGCATAGACGCGCTGGCGCAGGTAGCTGACCTGTCTCGCCTGCAGATGAGCCCCTGCGCTGGCTAGCTGCCGCTGCAGGCCAATCGCCTGGCTGAGCAGCACGCCCACCGTCAGTTCGAGAAATGTCTGCATTTCCGTGGTCTCGAACATGCCAGGATAACTGCCGTAGATCGTCAGCACGCCCAGCATGCGCCCCTCGACGTCCCGTAGCGGGATTGACGCGCCAGAACCGAAGCCGGAGGAACGCGCTGCCTCCTTCCACTGCGCCGCCAGTGGTTCTGTGGCGTAGGAGGCCACCGTGGCAACCGCGCCAGTGCGCCAGCAGCGCCCTATCGGGCCCTGAGAGAGTACCGAGGGCCTGTCTTGCACGCGCGGCACGACATCCGCTGCCAGCATTCGTTCCAGATAGGACTCGAAGTCGCCCGCCATCCTTTCGAAGATGAAGGTTCCTTCTGGATCGGGATGGGCGATGGCGGCGGCCCGCAAGCCATTCAGGTCCATCAGCCCGTCCAGCGCGGCCTGCACCCGGTCTCCGTAATTGGCAACATGGGAAAGCCTCTGCAACAACTTTCCCATAAGCAGTTGCCGCTCTTGCTGTAGCACGTTCGCGCCCAGTAAGCTGAAGTGGATTTCAGCATTGGCGCGCTCGGTTACCACGTGCCTGAGCGCATCGCAGGTATTGCGGTCCAGGTGCAATCCCCGCACCTGCGCTGTCAGGGCGCTAGCGTACTCGCGCATGGCCCGGACAACCCAGCCGCATTCCACCGCCAACATGGCCAGCAGCTCTCCGCATTGCCGGGCCCTGGCCTGGTGTTCGGACTCACTCAGCCCGGGTTCCAGCCAAGACTGCAAATACGCGACCTGCGACATCCTCAGGGCTGCAAGCTCGGTCTCATCAAAGCGACTCAGTATCGTGGCCGGCCCGTCCTCCCGATACAAGGTCGCGTAGAGATGGTCAACGAACCTTGGTGCCACCAACATCACCGCTTCCTTCACGTCAGCCAGCAAGGAAGCCGCCCTCACACCGTATGCGGGAACCTCGTGCGCACCCCATTCGTTCATTGCCGACTCCCGGATATCGTAGCCAAAGACTGCGCCGGGGCCTCGGCGGCAAACGGCTCCCACGTCGGCGCACGACCGCGGCCCGAGCACGTCTTGCCGGTCTTGGGGCCCCGATACCGGGCAGGCAAGCGTTCGGATTTCGCCTTCGCCGTTGCGGCGACGTGGCGGCCTCGGCGTTTCCTGGCAACGTCCTTGGGCATGAGATGCTACTGTGACATCAGCACACGCATCTTCTGTTCAGCGCCGGCCGGCGCCCCGGCCTCAACACGGAAGGTGCCTGCATCGGCGACCAGGCGGGAAGCCTGTTCCCGCAGGCTCTCGGCGGCGGCAGCGGCCTGCTCCACCAGCGCCGCATTCTGCTGCGTCACCTGATCCATCTGGGCGACGGCCTGGTTGACCTGTTCAATGCCGGTCGACTGCTCTTCACTCGCCTCCGCAATTTCCTCGATCAGGGTCGTCACCTGCCGTACCGACGCAACGATGCGGTCCATGGCAGCGCCGGCTTCCGCTACCCGCCCGGTACCGGCATCGGCCTGCTGCATGGAGGAAGCGATCAGCTCCCGGATTTCCTTGGCGGCCGCGGACGAACGCTGCGCCAGCGTACGGACTTCGCCGGCCACGACCGCGAATCCGCGCCCCTGCTCGCCCGCCCGCGCTGCTTCCACGGCCGCGTTCAGCGCCAGGATGTTGGTCTGGAAGGCAATGCCTTCGACCGCGCCAATGATGTCGGCCATCCTGGTGGCCGCCGCCGCGATGCCCTGCATGACCTCCTCCACGCCCTTGACCGTTGCGGCGCCGTTGTCCGCAACACCGATGGCGTCCTGCGCCTGCCTGCGCGCGGCCCGGGCATTACCGGCGTTCTGGTTCACGGTCGAGGTCAGTTCTTCCATCGAGGCCGCCGTCTGCTGCAGCGAGGCCGCCTGCTGTTCTGTCCGCTGAGACAGGTCGGTATTGCCCTGCGCGATCTCGTGGGCCGCGCTGTCGACAGAACCGGACGCGACCTGGATATTCAGGATCAGGCTGCGGAGTTGTGTAAACGCGCGCTCCAGCGCCTGCATGAGCTCGCCAATTTCATCGCCGGACGTGGCCACGACGGAATAGGACAGATCGCCTTGCGCCAACGCCCTGGCGGCCTTCACCGCTTCGCCCACCGGTTGCGTGACCGAGCGAGTGATGCGCACAGCGGACACCACCGCAGCAAGCACGGCGAGCGCCAGCGCCCCAAGCAGCCAGACCTTCGCCGCGCGGTACGCCTCGGTGGCTTCGGCCGACTCCTTCGCGCTGACGCCCTTGCCCACTTCCATCAGTGCATCGAGCGGTGCAAAGTAGCTGGCTTGCGCGGTCGACAGTTCGCCGGTGAGTTCTGCACGCGCCTTCTCCGAATCGCCTTCGCGCACGCCGTCGATCACGATTGTCACTCGCGCCCAGTACCTGGCATCGGCCGCGGCAAGATCCTTGTACAGGGCCTTGCCCTTCTCCGTGTAGAAGATGTTCGCCATGCCGCGGATCTTCTCCTCATTGACGGCACGCAACTGCGCGATCTTGGCGATGCTCTTCTCCATTTGCCCGGCATCCTGTACGAGGGCAAGGTCACGGAGCATGATGGCCGTGTGGGCCGCACGATCCTTCAGTCCATGGAACTCAAGGATCTTGTTGTTCAGATCCGATACGATCAACTCCGTATTGGCGTCCATGGTGGCCATCTTCTGCAAGGCAACCACCGCAATCACCAGCAGCATAAACACATTGATCGAAAACGCTGCTGTCAGCCGCGTCCCGATGCGAACGCTCTTGAACGAATTCAACATACCTGGAAATCTCCCCACTTGATTTTGCATTCGCTTGCCTGGGGCTTGATGCTGGCTGGTTGCCCCTGATCCTTTCAGGGCCAGCGGAACCGGCGGCCGCCCGTGGCTTCAGGCCACCGCAGCCGCGTCGCGCCCCACAGGGGCTTCACATTCAGGCCGCCCTTCTTTCGTGGACACCAAGGGTGTCTGGCGCCCCCTTTATCGTCAGGCGCCAGGCGTTCTGAAGGCCGTCCGCCGAAGGCGGAGACGAAAGTGCCTTAAAGGCAACTCACTCGGTGCTTTTTGTGTGCGAATATCGCCTGGCAGCCTGGAAAATGCGTTCGGTGCCGTGTTTCAGGCCTGGCGTGAGGCGCCCTTGAGTGGAGCTGGCTGTGCTGATCCGAACCAATGGCCTGGGCCAGGTCGCCGCATTCAGGTGAAATGGGTAGCTGGGCCAAGAAGCGGGTCGATGCAGCACTTGCCCCCCCCCTCAGTGCTGGCTGTGATCGTGAATGACCGTTCTTCGCAGGCATCTGCCAATCGCTGAGCGATACAGCGAACGTCTCACAAGCGCCGAAGGACTAATCCGCTCGCCCGTTAAGCGGCGGGCGCGCGGCAAAAATAGCGCAATCGCTGGCGACAGCGGCGCGCCGCCCAAGCACGCGCCCCCGCCCCCGCCTCAGTCCAGCGGCCGTCCGGGCCGGAACCCGTCCCGCAGTTCCCGCTTGAGCACCTTCCCGATCGCACTGCGCGGCAGCACATCCACCAGTTCCAGCACGGCAAGCCGCTGCGTCTTGCCAACCTGCTCGTTGGTCCAGGCCATCAAGGCGTCATCGGACACCGTGGCGCCATCGCGCCGAACCACAAAGGCCACCGGCGTTTCGCCCCATCGCTGCGAGGGCACGCCAACCACCGCGCAATCCAGCACGTCCGGATGCTGCTGCAGGATCCCTTCGAGATCGCTGGGATAGATATTGAATCCGCCGCTGATGATCATGTCCTTCTTGCGGTCCATCAGCGTGAGGAAGCCGTCTTCGTCGAAGCGGCCAACGTCGCCGGTGCGGATAAAGAGCTTGCCGGTGGCGTCGCGCCATTCGGCCGCGCTCGTCTTCTCCGGTTGCTTGTGGTAGCCGGCCATGATGGCGTTGGAATGGCCAACGACTTCGCCGATCTCGCCCACGGGCACTTCCTTGCCGTCGTCGTCGATCAGGCGGATGTCATGGCCTTCCATGGGCTTGCCCACGGTGTGGAGCTTGTTGGGGAACTCGTGCGCGGCCAGCACGCAGCTGCCGCCGCCTTCGGTCATGCCGTAGTACTCGACCAGGCCGCCGGGCCAGCGCTTGAGGATTTCTGCCTTCAGCGCGGCGGAAAGCGGCGCGCTGGTGGAGAACTTCATCCGGTACGACGACAGGTCGTAGTCACCGAAGTCCGCGCGCGCCATCAGGCGCTGGTATTGCACCGGCACCAGCATGCTGTGCGTGACGCGGTACTGCGCTGCCAGTTGCAGATAGCGCTGCGCGTCGAACTTGGGCATCAGCACGGCGGTGCCGCCGAGCGCCAGCGTGGGGATGAAGCTCACGAGCGTGGTGTTGGAGTACAGCGGCGTGGATATCAGCGTGACGGCGTCGGGACCGTAGCCGCCGGATTCCTGGACACGGCGGATCTGGTTCCAGCGCAGGGCGTGGGCGTGCACGATGCCCTTGGGCGTGCCGGTCGTGCCCGAGGAGTAGATGATGTTGAACACCTGTTGCGGCGCGATGGCATGCGCTTGCGGGCGGCTCCCGTGCGGGGCCAGCCAGGCTTCGAACGCGAGGCCGGCGGGGGCGCCGGCCAGCCCGATGAGGCGGGCCTGGATGTTGTCCCTCACCGGCGCGATCTCGCGCAGCACGTCCGCGTCGACAAAGAGCACCCGGGCGTCGGAGTCTTCGACCATGCCAGCCAGGCTTGCCGGCGTGGAGGACGGGGCGAGCGGCACCAGGGCAACGCCAGCGCGCAGGCCGCCGATCAGGATGGCGGCGTATTCGATGGACGCTGCCGCGCAGATGGCGAGCGAGGCGCCGGGCTGCAGGCCGTCGCGTTGCAAGGCGGCGGCGACGCGGTCGGCCAGCGCGTCGAATTCGGCATAGGTAAGCGAGCCGCGGCTGTCGACGACCGCGACATGCCCGGGCCGCTCCGCGGCGTGCAGGCGCACGCAATCAGCAAGGTTGCCAATCGGCTGCGTCAGAAGTTCTGTGATGCCCATAGGAAGGTCCTGTCTCCATTTGGCGTCGCGACCGACGGGTCCGGGGGACCGCCTTCGCGCGCTAATTTATCGTCTTGAACGTCCGGGGCATCCGGCGTTCATCCCGTGGGCCTGCCGGCATTGCCGCAGGCCGGGACAGATTTTCGCATGGACACGGCAAAGCTGCCCTACACCGGTGGGACAACCCGCACTAGCAGGTCACTACGAGGGTAACTGCGCAGGCAACCACGCAGGTCACTTCAGCCCGCAACCTGGCTCAAAGCCGCCCGCCCTCCCCGATCCAGCAGGGGTTCCGGCCATGGCCGGCCAGCGCTTGCGCCGGCCAACCAGGGGACGGCGGTGCGAAGCGCCTGACCGCCTCCGGTTCCTCGCTTTACGTCACGCTTTATGTCGTTCACGCAGACGGCTCGTAGTCCACCTGGTGCCGTGCAATGCGCAAGTCACCCAGTTCCTCCTTCACCCGTAGGTGCTCCGGGTGGGTGGCGTACCCCTCGAGCGCCGTCTGCGATTCGAACTCGGAATACAGGACCACGTCGCAGGCGTAGTTGACCTTGCTGGAGTCCACGCCGACTTCCAGGTGGCGCATGCCGGGGATCCGGCCGCGAAGCCCTTCGAACGCACGCTTGAGCCGCGCCACGGCGTCTTGCTTGTCGACTTCGGTTTCTCCGCGCAGGTTCCACATCACGATGTGTTTGACGATGGACACGATTTCTCCCTTTGCCGATCCTGGCGGATCCTGGCTGGTTTTCCTGGTGTTCTTGATGTTCTTGATGTCCTTCACGTCAGGCCGGCGGGAAGCCGACCCTCTGCGGCCACAGGTTGCTAAAGCCATGCACGGTCGACTGCCCATAGACGCCGGCCTGCGTGAAGGGCTCGCCTGCCAGCCACGCCTTGGCCTCGGCAAGCGACGGAAAATCGATCACCAGCAGGCTGCCGGCCATGGTGGTGCCGTCCTCGGCCAGCAGCGGCCCCGCAAAGGCAATGCTGTCGGCCTTGGCGCCGAGATAGACCTTGTGTTCCGGGCGCACGCGGGCGCGCAGCGCACCGGTGCCGGGCTTGTCGAGAAGATGGAATGCAAACAGCATGAGGCCTACCTCCGGGACGGCGCCGGCGCTGCCGGTGCCGGGTTGAGAATGAAATCGAAATCCAGCGTGTAGAACGGCGTGGCCGATGACGTGCCGTCCGGGGCGGTGCCGGCCTCGTGCCGCACCCAGTCCCCGATGAGTGAGCTGCGCACGCCGAAGACCGCGTCGGAATCCAGGTATTCGCCGCCCTCGCGGAACACATGGGTGATGAGCGTCTCAAACCCCGGCGCCGAGATCATGAAGTGCAGGTGCGCGGGACGCCACGGATGGCGGCCCATGGCATCGAGCATGCGGCCCACCGGGCCGTCGTGCGGAATCGGGTAGCACTCGGCGACGATCGACTTGAAGTGAAAGCCGCCGCGCTCGTCGGCCGTCAGCGTGCCGCGGCCCTGGTGGCCATCAAGCCCCGCCTGCTGCACATCGTAGAAGCCTTCCGAATCCGCCTGCCAGACTTCCAGCCGCGCGTTCGGCACCGCCTCGCCCGTCACGCTCTTGACCTTGCCGCTGACGTAGCACGGCTCGCCGGTCATGCCGTTGGCTACGTCGGCGCCCAGTGCGTACTCTGGCGCGTCGTCCACGTAGAACGGCCCGAACACCGTGGCCTCGGTGCAGCCGCGCGGCTTCTTGTGGTTCTGCGCGGTGACCAGCGTGGACAGGCCAAGCGTGTCGGACAGCAGGATGAACTCCTGCCGGCTGCTGGTGCAGGTGTGGCCGACTTCAGTCAGGAACTTGATGCCTTCGGCCCATTCGGCCTCGGTGAGATGCACCTCGCGGGCAAAGGCGTGGAGATGCTGGACCAGGCTGGTCATGATCTCCTTCATCCGCCCGTTGGGCATGTCGGCATGCCGCGCCAGCACGGCCTGCGTGATGGTCTCTTCGTCTAGGTTGCGCATGATGCGTGGTCTCTCGTGGTTGTTCTTGCGGACGTTATTGCGGACGTTCTTGCGGACATCGGGATCAGGCCTTGGCGGCATCTTCCCAACGCGGGCAGGCACGTTTGCTCACCGGGATATCGATCGACTGGTAGTTGGTCTTGTCCACCACCGTGGCCGGCAGCACGATGCTCTGCGTGACCGGCATGCCGCGCAGCTTGCGGATCGCGGCGGTCATGCCCAGGCAACCCTGGGCAAATCCATTGTAGTCACCCGTGGCAAGCATGGTGCCGGCCTTGATCGCGTCGATGGCCTCCTGCGTGCCGTTGATGCCGGACACCAGCGCCTTGCGGTTGGCGCCCTGCAGCGCCTCGATGGCGCCGATGGCCATGGCGTCGTTGGTGGCAAAGATACCGTCGATCTGCGGATACGACTGCATCAGGTTTTCCATCACCTGCAGGGCCTGCAGGCGCTGGTAGTTGGCCGGCTGCGAGGCCACCAGCTTGATGCCGGGGAAGGCCTTGAGCGCGTCGTGCATGCCTTTGACGCGGTCGATATTGGTCAGCGAGCCCTTGATGCCTTCCAGCAGCACCACATTGCCCTTGCCGCCCATGGCCTTGAACAGGTGCGTGGCGGTCTTCAGCCCCAGGTCGTAGTCGCTGGCGCCGATGAAGGAGACGAAATTGCCCACGTCGCTCTTGTCGGTCACGTTGACCACCGGGATGTTGGCCGCGTTGATCTTCTTCACGCCAGGGCCCATGGCCTTGTAGTCGACCGGGACGAAGACGATGGCGTCGGCCTTCTTGACGATCACGTCCTCGATCTGGCTCATCTGCTCCGGGATGCTGTCCGGCTTGGTGGGGATGTAGTGGGTGACACGCGCGTTCATGCTCTTGGCCGCGGCGTCCGCGCCCTGGCGCACTACCTGGAAGAACGGGTTGGTCTGGTTCTTGGTGAACACCGCGATGCGCTCGCCGTCCGCGTGGGCCGGCGCGGCCAGGATGCCGAGGGCCAGCAAGCCAGCCAGTTGCTTCAGGTTACGTACGTTCATGTTGTCTCCTTTGTCTTTGATGAAAAGCTGCGACCTTGTTTGACGACCTTGTTTGACGACCTTGTTTGACGACCTCGATTGACGACCTTGCTTGACGACCTTGCTTGACGACGTCGAGCCAAGAGGCTTTCAAAATGAAACGAAGCGGCCTCTACGACCTCACGCCCAGCCGCTTGCGCGACAGCGTATCCAGGAATACCGCCAGCACCACGATCACGCCCGTCACCAGCGGTTGCCAGTTGGCGCTGACGGTGAGCAGGTTCATGCCGTTGAGCACCAGCGTGAGGATGATGGCGCCGACCAGCGTGCCCGATACCCTGCCCACCCCGCCGAACAGCGAGGTGCCGCCGATCAGCACCGCGGCGATGGCGGGCAGCGTCAGCGCCTCGCCAATGTCGCCTTCGGCCGAGTTGAGCCGCGCCAGGAACACCAGGCTGGCGATGCCGGCCATGGCGCCGCTCACCAGGTACACCAGCACCAGCCGCCGCCTGACGGGCACGCCGGAGAGCCGGGCTGCGACGGGATTGGCGCCGATGGCGTAGATCTCCTGGCCATAGGTGGTCTTCTGCGACATGGCGGTGCCCGCCACCAGGAACACCAGCATCAGGTACACCGGAATGGGCACGCCCCACAGGTAGCCGCTGCCGATCGCCCGAAACGCCGGCGGGAAGCCGTGGATGGTCTCGCCCGCCATGAACCAGTAGGTGACGCCGTGCAGCACCCACAACATGCCGTAGGTGGCAATGAATGGCGGGATGCGCAGCATGGCCACCAGCAGGCCGTTGGCCAGCCCGATCAGCGCGCCGGTGCCCAGCCCCGCGCCCACGCCTAGCATGGTGGAGCCGGTGGCCTTCATCACGGTGGCCGCCACGCAGGCCGACATGGCCACGTTGGCGCCCACCGACAAGTCAAGCCCGCCGGTCAGGATCACCAGCGTCACGCCCGACGCCAGCAGGAACAGCAGGCTGGCCTGGCGCAGCACGTTGAGAATGTTGCCCAGCGTCAGGAACGCGTCCGACGCCACCGCCAGCAGCAGGCACAGCAGGCCCAGCGCGAACAGCCGGTAGGCAAACGAGCGGGCATCCGCCGACAGTGGCGGGAACAGAGTCGCCGTGTTCATGCTTTCCCCTTGAACGATTCGATCAGCAGCACCACCAGCACCAGCAGCCCGATGGCCGCCACCTGCACCGACGACGGCACGCCCACCAGGTTGAGCCCGTTGCGCAGCACGCCCACCGCCAGCACCCCCAGCACCGTGCCGGGCAGCCAGCCGTTGCCGCGGTCAAAGGTAGTGCCGCCCACCGCCACCGCGGCGATGGCATCGAACTCCAGCCCGATGGCCGCCGTGGGGTGCCCGGCATTCATGCGCGCCGTGAGCAGCAGCGCGGCCACGCCGGCCATCAGCCCGCCCAGCGCATAGACGGCGATCAGATAGACATTGATGCGCACGCCGGAGAACTTGAGCGCCTCGCGGTTGCCACCCAGCGCGAACACATAGGCGCCAAAGCGGGTGTGGTAGAGCAGCCAGTGGAACAGGCCGTAGAACACCGCCGCGATCCAGATCGGGAGCGGCACGCCGAGCAGTTGCCCGGCGTAGATCAGCGGAATCGCCTCGCCGATGCCGGTCACGCTCTGGCCATCGGTGGCCACCAGCGCCAACCCCTGCGCCACGCCCAGCGTGCCGAGCGTGGCCACGAACGGCGGGATCTCCAGCCACGACACCAGCGCGCCATTGAGCAGGCCGAACGCCAGCCCGGTAAGCAGCGCCGCGCCCAAGGCCAGGGGCAGCGATTCCGTGGCCACCATCACCATCGCCAGCACCACGCCGCACAGCGTCAGCACGGCGCCCATCGACAGGTCCAGCCCTTCGGTCATGATGATCAGCGTCATCGGCAAGGCGATCAGCAGCAAGATGGTGGATTGCGCACCGATGTTCAGCAGGTTCTCCACGCTCAGGAAACCCGGGCCCGTCACGCTAAAGCCCAGCGAAAGCAGCAGCAGCACCCAGACCGATCCGGGCACCTTGCCGATGGACAGGCCAAGCGGCCGCGGTAGTGCGTTGGTATCAGGCATCGTTCATCCCCAGTTGCAGAATGCGTTCTTCGGTCATCTCGGCGTGAGCGACTTCGCCGGCGATGCGCCCGCCGCGCATGACATAGGTGCGGTCGCAGACATTGATGATCTCCGGCAGCTCGGAGCTGATCAGCAGCACGCCGGCGCCCTGCTTCACCAGGCTGTCGATCAAGGCAAAGATCTCGGCCTTGGCGCCGACGTCGATGCCGCGCGTTGGCTCGTCGAAGATAAACAGCTTCGCTTCGGCGACCAGCCATTTGCCGATCACGATCTTTTGCTGGTTGCCGCCCGAGAGGAACTGCGCCAGCTGGTTGCCGTCGGGCGTGGCAATGCGCAGCCGTGCGATCTCGCGCTCGGCTAGCGCCTCGGCCTTGTCCGCGCGATACCAGCGCGCGGGAAAGGCGCGCCGCAAGCCGGCCAGCAGCAGGTTGTCGCGCACCGTGCGGATCAGCGCCAGCCCCTCCGATTTACGGCTTTCCGGAATCAGCGCGGCACCCAGCTCACGGGCGCGGTCCGGGCCGCCGGTGAGACGCTTGCCAAAGATGTGGATTTCGCCCTGCCGGATCGGGTCCGCGCCAAACACGGCGCGCGCCACCTCGCTGCGGCCCGAGCCCACCAGCCCGGCCAGGCCCACGATCTCGCCGGCGCGCACCTGCAGGTTGATATCCGCGATGCCGCTGTCCGCGCTGACGTTGCGCACGTCCAGCGCCACTTCGCCCGGTTGCACGCTGCGCTCGCGGCTGTAGCTCATGTCGACCTTGCGCCCGACCATGCGCGCCACCAGCTCGTCCGGGGTGGCGTCGCCGGGCAGGCAGGCGCCTACCTTGCGGCCGTCGCGCAAGATGGTGATGCGGTCGCCCAGCGCAAAGACCTCCGCCATGCGGTGCGAGATATAGATCATCGACACGCCGTCCGCCTTGAGCCGCGCGATCACGGCGAACAGCTTCTCGGTCTCGCGGTCGGACAGCGCCGCGGTGGGCTCGTCCAGCACCAGGATGCGCGCGTTCTGCGACAGCGCCTTGGCAATCTCCACCATCTGCTGCTGGGCCACGCCCAAGCGGTGCACCGGCGTGCGGGTGCTCACCTCCATGCCCAGGATATCGAGGATGCGGCGCGCTTCGGCGTGCATCCTGGCGGCATCGACGGAGCCGGGAATCCGCCCGCGCGGCTCGCGGCCCAGGAAAATGTTCTGCGCGATGTCCAGGTAAGGCACCAGCGAGAACTCCTGGAAGATCACCGCGATGCCGAGGCCCATGGTGTCGGCCGGGCTGGTGATCGCCACCGGGCTGCCGTCGTGATAGAACTCGCCGGCATCGGCCACGTAGACGCCGCACAGCACCTTCATCAGCGACGACTTGCCGGCCCCGTTCTCGCCCAGCAGCATATGCACCTCGCCGGGGTAGATGGCGAACGACACATCATCCAGCGCCTTGACGCCGGGGAAGTTCTTGCAGATGCCGCGCATTTCGAACAGCGGCGTGATCTCGGTGCCTGCGTTCATGATGCGCGCCTGAGGCTCTTGCCGGCGCCGATGCAGGCGCCGATGCCGATGCCGTGCGTGGCGGGTTGTCGATGCATGTGGTCTCCTCCTTATCGTTGGTATCGCTGGTGGTTTTCCAGCGCTGGCGGCAAATGGATGCGCCCGCCCTTCCTTTTGCCTGCGGGACTTCGCTTCGCGCTTACCGCCCCGCCGCCAGGCGTTCGCCCGACGCGCGCAGCGCTTCAAGCTTGCCCGGCAGCCCGTCCACCAGCAGCCGGCCGTGGCGCTTGCGCGCCTTGCCTGCCACGAACACGCTGTCGATATTGGCCAGGCTGGCCTGCATCACGATGGCGCTCACCGGGTCGTGCAGCGGCGTCATGTTGAGCTTGCGAGCGTCGATCATCACCAGGTCGGCCTGCTTGCCCACGGCCAGCGAGCCGATGCGGTCCTGCATGCCGAGCATCCGCGCGCCGGCCAGCGTGATCCAGTCCAGCGCATCGCGGCAGCTCACCGCGTGCGCGGGCGCGATCTCGCCGTGCTGCTGGCGGTACTCGGCATGGTCCAGCGCGCGCTGGACGCCCAGCGCCATGCGCGCGGCGATGAACATCTCGCCGGACAAACCCGATTCCAGGTCCACGCCGAGCGATGGCGCCGCGCCCAGGCGCGTCAGCCGGCCCGTGATCGGGAAACCATGGCCCTGCGTCAGTTCGTTCTCCGGCGTGACGGAGAAGCTCATGCCCAGCCCGACGAAGCGCGCAAGCTGCGTGTCCGTGAGGTTGTTGCCATGCACGATGTTGATGTGGGGGCCAAGCAGCCCGGCCTGCTCCAGCCGCTCCCACCCCTGCGGCGTGCGGGCGCTGCCGCCACCCTGGTGCATGCTGGCCAGCAGGCCGAATTCCCGCGCCAGCGCAAAATCGTGCAGCGCGACTTCCAGCGTGGAGTAGTGCGGGCCGAGGATGGCCAAGCCGAGGCTGAGCAAGGACGAGCCTTGCAGCCGCCTGGACAGGCGTTCCACCTCGCTGCGCGGGTGCGGCATCTCCCAGAACGGCAAGGCGCCGGGCTTGGGGTCTGGCTTGGGCGAGCCGTGCAGGAACGCGGCGCGGATGCCGGCATGCTCCAGCGCGTCCAGCGCGGCATCGCTGTGCGCCGGCGTGGGATTGTTGTGGCACCAGTCCACCAGCGTGGTGGTACCGCAATCGAGCTGGTTCCACGCGCCGACGAGCGTGGCGATGCCGATGTCATCGGGCGTGAAGCGCGTGGCCAGCCCGGCATGCATCTGCCGGAAATACTCGGTCAGCGTCCAGCCCGAGGCGACGCCGCGCAGCGCGGTCTGCCAGGTGTGCATATGCGCGTTGACAAAGCCTGGGGCAACGATGAAGCCGCGAGCGTCGATCAGCTCGGCGCCATCCGCGTCCAGATGCGGTGCGATGGCGGCGATGCGCTCGCCGTCGATCAGCAGGTCGCCGGTGAACTCGCCGAGGGCGGGTTCCATGGTGACCAGAGTGGCCCCGCGTACCAGGATCATGGGTGTGTCTCCGTTGCCTGGCGGCGCTGCCTGTGGCCGGCGCGCCGCTCTGGGTTTTGCAAGCGTCCTGTCATGCCTGACAGGCGCTGGAACAAACTCTATACTGCCGGCAAATGGAAAAAAACGACGGATAAGGAAATCTTCTTTCCGCCAGGCGAGAGAATCAACATGGCTCGCGCGGCGGACCAAGGCGCACACGGGGAGACAAGGCATGGACCGTTGGACCGAATTCGAACTCTTCGTCCAGATCGCGGAGCTGGGCAGCATCAGCAAGGCCGCCGAGAGCCTGGCCATTTCCAACGCGGCGGCAAGCCGCTACCTCACCTCGCTGGAGCAGCGGCTGTCGGCGCGGCTGATCGAGCGCAATACGCGCCGTCTTTACCTGACCGATGTGGGGCACGAGTTTTTCCGGCGCTGCAAGGGCGTGCTGACGGAAATGAAGGAGGCGGAAGCCGCGGTCAACGCCAATGTGCTGGAGCCCGGCGGCACGCTGACGGTCACCGCATCGCTGTCGTTTTCCATGAAGCACCTCGCGCCGCTGCTGCCGGATTTCACCAGCCTGTATCCCAAGGTGGATGTGAACATCCTGGCGGCCAACCGCTACTACGACATCATGGACAGTGGCATCGACCTGGCCATCCGCACACGGGAGTTCGAGCCGGACTCTGGCCTGACCGTGCGCCGGCTGGCCGAGACGCGCCGCATCCTGGCCGCCTCGCCACGCTACCTGGACCGCATGGGCACGCCGCGCGAAGTCGACGACCTGCTGCGCCACCACATGCTGATCTACTCCTACGCCAACCGGCCGCACGAGCTGGCCTTCACCCGCAATGGGGAGGAGAAGACGGTCACGGTGCGCAGCAAGCTGGAGTCCAACGACGGCCAGGTGATCCGCGCGGCCGCGCTGGAAGGCCTGGGCATCCTGGTGCAGCCCAAGTACATCGTCTACGACGATATCGTGGCGGGCCGGCTGATCCCGGTGCTGGACGACTGGGACCTGCCCCGGCTCACCATCAACATCGCCTTCCAGAGCCGGCGCTACCTGGCCGCCAAGGTGCGCCTGTTCATCGAGTATCTGGTGGCGCACTTCGAGCGCATGGACTACGAGCGCAAGTGGACGTCGTGACGGCCCGCTTGGTGACGGCTAGCTTAAGCGCCCTGCCTAGCCATTGACGCCGGGCAGCCCGGCGGCAAGCCGCGCGGACTTGATCACCGCGGCGTAGTCGTCGCCGGCCATGCCCTGCGCGGCGGCGCCCTGCAGCATCTGGCCCAGCAGCGCGGTGAGCGACAGCGGCACGCGCAGGTCGGCGCCCGCCTCCAGGATCAATCCCACGTCCTTGAGCATCTGGTCCACGGTGAAGGTGGGCGTGTAGTCGTTCTCCACCAGCTGCGCGGACTTGGCCTTGACGATGGGCGCGGCCACCGCGCTGGCGGTGATCACCGACCACATGTCCTGCCATTTGAGACCACCCTTGGCGCCAAGTGCCAGCGCTTCAGCCAGCATGCCGGAGGTCAGGCCGATCATCAGGTTCACCACCAGCTTCATCAGGCGTGCTTGCTCGGCATCGCCCAGGTAGAACTGGGCCGGCCCGAGCGCGGCCAGCAGCGGCTTTGCCACTGCATAGGCGTCCGCCGGGCCGGACACCAGGGCGGTCAGTTGCGCCGCCTCGGCCATCTTGTTGTTGCCGGATACCGTCACGCGCAGGTATGGGATATTGCGCTGCGCCAGCAAGGCGGCCACGCGGGCGGACGCTTGTGGCGACACCGTGCTGGTATCGATATACAGCGTGCCGGGCGCGGCCAGCTCCGCCACTTGCGCGCCCACGGCCTCGAAGGCCGCGTCGTGCGGCAGCGAGCTGAACACAACGTCCTTGCCGGCGGTTGCCTGCGCGAGCGAGCCGGTCGTCTTCAGCCCGGCCTGGCGCGCGGCTTCCAGCACGGCGGGCGACAGGTCGAAGCCTTCGACAGCGTGCCCGGCGGCGGCCAGGTGACGCCCCATGGGCAAGCCCATCTTGCCGATTCCGATAAAGCCGATTTGCATTGTTTGTCTCCGGTGTGTTGTGCGTTGGGCGTTTGCGAGCCCGCGAGCCCGCTCAGTCGGGGCGCACGCCTTCAAAGGCGGCCTGCAGCAATTCGCGAATCGGCGCGCGCTCGATCGGGCGCGGATTCCAGTACGGGTTGGCCAGGGCGATATCCGCGGCGCGGTCCAGGTCCTCGGCCTTCATGCCGATATCGCGCAGCGCTGTGGCCGCGCCGTGGCGGGCGGCTAGGTCGTAAAGCGCGGCGGCAGCGGAGATGCCTTCGCCGCCCATGGCCCGGCGGATCCGCGCCATGGCATCCGGCGCGGCCAAGGCGTTATAGGCCATGGCGTGCGGCAGCACCGCCGTGTGCGTCTCGGCATGGGGCAGGTTGAAACTGCCGCCCAGCGTATGGCACAGCTTGTGGTGCAGCGCCATGCCGACGCTGCCCAGCACAGTGCCGCACAGCCATGCGCCGTAGAGGCAATCGGCGCGGGCATCCAGGTCGGTGGGCGCAGCGAACACGCGGGGAATACCGCTGGCCAGCGCCCGGATGCCCTCCTCCGCCATCAGCGACGTCACCGGGTTGGCATCCTCGGCATACAGCCCCTCGGCGGCGTGCGCGATGGCGTTCAGGCCGCTGGTCACGCTCAAAGCCACCGGCAGGCCCACGGTCAGCGCCGGATCGTAGATCACGGTACGCGGCAGCACACGCGGATCGCGCCCGGTTTTCTTCAGGCCGGCGTCGGTGAGGCCGTAGATCGGCGTCATCTCGGACCCGGCGTAGGTGGTGGGAATCGCCAGGATCGGCAGGCCGGAGGTCAGCGCGATGGCTTTGCCCAGCCCGGTGGTCGACCCGCCGCCAAGGGCGATCATGCAATCCGCGCCCACTTCCTGCGCGTGCGCAATCGCCGCGCGAGCGGATTCCACCGGCACGTGCATCACTGCGCCAGGATAAATGCCGGCGGACAACGGCCCGAGCGCGTCGGACAGTCGCGTTGCGTCTTCGGCCTGGTTGGGCGTGCACAGCACCAGCGCCCGCCTGGCGCCCAGCCGCTCCAGTTCCTGCCCCACCTGGCTCAGGGTGCCCACGCCAAACAGCACGCGCGTGGGCTGGGCCACGTATAAAAATGACGTTGGCATGGCGTTGTCTTCCTCCGCAAGGATCAGGTTCTGTGCCCGCTTGTCGTGTGTCTTGCCCGGCGCTTATGGCCTTGCGCAGTCAAAGACCACAGCCAGCGGACGCGCCAGTGCACGTTAGCCTTGCGCCAGGCGGAAAGAAATGCCGGAATGGGAAAACACTCTTGACGCACGCGGAAGAATTCACGCCTTTCATGAACCCTTTCGCGAACCCTTTCACGAATGGATGTCGCGCGGCGCCGGATTCGGTGCTAGCTTCCGGGCTGGACTAGCGCACTTTTCGATTCTGTCCGGCCGGCGCGGTCCCTTCTGCCATTCCACCCCTTGTGCAAAGCGAATACCGTGAAACTCCGAACCGCCACGCTCGCCGTCTCCGCCATACTTTCCGTGGTGCTCGTGGCCCTTGCCGCGGCGCTGGCCGCAGGTGGCCCGACCCGGCCAAAGCCGATGCTGAGCATCAGCGATCCGTTCAAGGACGTGGATTTCTCCGCGCTGGCGGCCCCCGCCCATTACGCGGCACGTGACGGCGCACAACTCACCTACCGCCGCTACCCCCCCGCCGGCGGCCTGCCCAGCCGGGGCAGCGTGATATTGGTGCATGGCTCCTCGGCCAACAGCCAGAGCATGCATCCGCTTGCACAGCGCTTCGCGCATGCCGGTTTCACGGCCTACGCCCTGGATATGCGCGGCCACGGGGCCTCCGGCCCGCGTGGCGACATTGCCTACATCGGGCAGCTCGATGACGACCTGGAAGACTTTGTGAGCACTGTTCAGCCCGCCGGCCCGAAGACGCTGGTGGGATTTTCGTCGGGCGGCGGCTTTGCGCTGCGCGTGGCCGGCGGCGCGCGCCAGGCCCTGTTTGACAACTACCTGTTCATGGCGCCCTATACGAACCGCCGCGCGCCCACGTTCCGCCCCGATGCCGGCGGCTGGGTTTCGGTCGGCGTGCCGCGCGTGATCGCGCTCACGCTGCTGAACCGGATCGGCATCACCGCCTTCAACCACTTGCCCGTACTGGCCTTTGCCATCAACGACGCACCGCGCGCCGAACTGACGCCGTCCTACTCCTATGCGCTGGCGACGAATTTCCAGCCCTATGAGGACTACCAGCGCAATATTCGCGAGATCCACAAGCCGGCGGCGGTACTGGCCGGGCAGGACGATGAGGTGTTTGTCGCCGCCAGGTTTGCACAGGTGTTTACCGATGCGGGCCGCCCGGATATTCCGGTAACGCTGGTGCCTGGCACCGGCCACATCATGCTCACGGTGTCACCGGCCGCCCGCGCGGCGGCGGTACAGGCCGTGGAGCGGCTGGATGGCTTGGCCGGGAGATGACTGGCGCGGCAGCGCCGGATGCGAGGAGAAAAGCGAGAAAAAAAGCGGCTGGCGGCAATGGATTCCGTCGCTCGCTCTGCGCGGCAACAGGCGTGCTCCCGCTCGTTTGCGCTATTTGAGTTATTTGAGCTGATAGGGAATCCGCACACCAGGCTCGCTGACCGAGAAGTCTTTGGTATTGCGTGTGACCAGCAACATCGAATGCGCTTGCGCCGACGCCCAGATAATCGCGTCAGGCAGCTTGATTCGTGCGGCTTTTCGAATCTGGACTGCGCGAGCGGAAACCGCATCATCGACTGCGATCAGCCGGAACGCATTGAGCCACGCGCGCAATGTCTGCTCTTCTTCCACTGTTGCGCCCACCATCACCTCCATCCAGGTGATGACACTGATCGCCCTTGACTCGTAGCGGCGCATCTCGATCATGGCCTCTTCGATTCCGTTCAAGTGGTCGATCAGGATATTGGTGTCGAAAAGCGCGTTCACCACTCCTCCCGCAGCTTTTCCTGATACGCAAGGCCATCCACCCCGCGGTGCTTCCAAAGCCCGAAGGTGTCAGCGGCCAGGCCAGGCTTGCGCTGCGCGATGTACGCTTGAATTGCCTCGCGAATGACTACTGCCCGAGGGCGCTTTTCTGCCTCGACAATGGCTGCCAGCGCCTGGAGTTGGTCTTCCTCAAGGTCGACCAGGATGCGACTCATGATTAACCCATAAACGATATGTGATATACGCATCGTATATCATCCGATTTGAAACAACAAGGGACCAGCACGGCAATCCGGACCGGAACACGGCGGCGCTGGAAACCGGGCTGGCGCGCAGGGCTTCGCGACCAGCACGGCATCTGCTCCGGCCCGAACAGGCCCCTTCTGCTGCTGTTCGGCGCGCGCAAGGGGCGCTAGCCTCATGGCTACCCACTAGCCCCTCGCCGGCGGAGCGAACTCCCCCCCTTCCCCGCGCGGCACACCTGGAAGTGCTTCATGTATGTGTATGACACCGTCGACCAGCAACTGGTCGACCAGCGCGTTGCGCAGTTCAGCGGCCAGACCGAACGGTTTCTCACCGGCCAGCTCACCGAGGACGAGTTCCGCGTGCTGCGGCTGCAGAACGGCCTCTACATCCAGCGCCATGCGCCCATGCTACGCGTGGCAATTCCCTACGGCATGCTGGTGTCGCGGCAACTGCGCAAGCTGGCCGAGATAGCGCGCCGCTTTGACCGTGGCTACGGGCACTTCAGCACGCGGCAGAACATGCAGTTCAACTGGCCGCGCCTGGAAGACGCGCCAGCCATCCTGGCGGAGCTGGCGACCGTGCAGATGCACGCCATCCAGACCAGCGGCAATTGCATCCGCAACACCACCACCGACCACTTCGCCGGGCTGGCGCCGGATGAGATCGTGAACCCCCTGGTGTGGTGCGAGATCATCCGCCAGTGGTCGATGCTGCATCCCGAGTTTGCCTTCCTGCCACGCAAGTTCAAGATCGCGGTGAGCGGCGCCACCACGGACCGCGCCGCGGTGGGCGTGCACGATATCGGCCTGCAGGCCGTGGAGCGCGATGGCGAGCTTGGCTTCCGCGTGTGGGTGGGCGGCGGCATGGGCCGCACGCCCATGGTCGGCAAGCTGATCAATGCCTTCGTGCACTGGTCCGACCTGCTCACCTACCTGCAGGCCACGCTGCGCGTCTACAACCTGCACGGCCGGCGCGACAACAAGTACAAGGCGCGCATCAAGATCCTGGTCAAGGACCTGACGCCGGGCGTGTTCGCGCAACAGGTGGACGAGCAATGGCAGCGGATCCGCGGCGGGCCGGACACGGTCAGCGCGGACTTCGTGGCCGGCGTGGCGGGCCGCTTCACCACGCCGTACCATGATCCCGCGGCGGCGCACGAGGCCGGCCCGGATCCCGAACTGGCGGCAGCGCATCCGCGCTTTGCCCGCTGGCTGCGCAGCAACGTGCATGCGCATCGCGTGCCCGGCTACGCCGCCGTGACCGTCTCGCTGAAGGCCACCGGCATGCCGCCCGGCGACATCACCGCCGACCAGATGGATGCGGTGGCGGACCTGGCGGAGCGCTTTGGCTTTGGCGAGCTGCGGGTCTCGCACGAGCAGAACCTGATCCTGGCCGACGTGCGCCGCAGCGCGCTGTTTGCGCTCTGGCAGGCGCTGGACGCGCTCAACCTGGCCACCGCCAACATCGGCCTGCTCACCAATATCATTGCCTGCCCGGGCGGGGACTTCTGCGCACTGGCCAACGCGGTGTCGATTCCGCTGGCCGAGGCCATCCAGCGCCGCTTCGACGACCTGGACTACCTGTTCGAGATCGGCGAGCTGGACCTGAACATCTCCGGCTGCATCAACTCCTGCGGGCACCACCACGTGGGCCATATCGGCATCCTTGGCGTGGACAAGGCCGGCGAGGAGTGGTACCAGGTGACCATCGGCGGGCGCCAGAACGGCGCGGCCGGCCATGCGTTGCTGGATCAGCACAAGGGCGGCGGCGCGGCGATCGGCCGCATCATCGGCCCGTCGTTCGCGCGCGATGAAATCCCGGATGTGGTGGCGCTGCTGATCGATACCTACCTGTCCCTGCGCGACAGCGAGGCGGAGCGGTTTATCGACGTGGTGGAGCGGGTTGGCCCGGAACCCTTCAAGCAAGCGGTCTACCAGGACCCAAGGATCGTCGCGCGGCGGCAGCAAGCGGAGCAAGCCCGTGCCTGATCACCCATCATTGCCACCGCTGAACAATGTGATTCGCAACGGCCAGCTTGAAGCAGACATCTGGCGCGCCTTCGTGCCGGACAAGAACGCGCCGGCATCGGCATCGGCAACACACGCGCTGCCGCCCGACGAAAACGGCTGGCTGGTCACCCTTGCCACATGGCGGGCGGCACGCGATGCCCTGCGCCTGCGCCGCCACCCGGTAGCCGTGTACCTCGGCCCGGACGCGGATCCTGAAGACCTGCTTGAGGCGGGCGGAGCCACCATCGATGCCACCGGCATCGCGCACCTGGCGATCGACTTCCCGGTTTATACCGACGGGCGCGGCTATTCGCTGGCGCAGCTGCTGCGCACGCAATATGGCTGGGGCGGCGAGCTGCGCGCGGTGGGCGACGTGATGATCGATACCGTGCACTACATGGCGCGCTGCGGCTTTGATGCCTTCGCCGTCAAGCCGAGCCACGACCCGCAGGCCGCGCTGGCGGCGCTAGGGACGTTCACGGTGCATTACCAGAAGACGTACCCGGCGGCGGCCGCGCCGGCTATGTCGGCAACCAGCCGTCCAGCAATGCGTTGACAGGCGCGTGGGCCTCGTACTGGACCCAGTGGCCCGCGTTGGCAATGACGCGGCCTTCGCGGCGCGGGCTGTCCTGGGTCATTGCCGCGATGGCCTGGACAGGATCCGCCGTGACGTCGTGCTCGCCCCAGGCCAGCAGCACCTCGCCGCCGAAGCGGTCCAGCGCGCCGCGCAGGTCGCCGGCGCGGGAAATGTTCTTGCTGCGAAAGCGCGTGAGGCGGCAGGACTCGGTGTGCGCGTACATGGCCATGGCATCGATCCTGGCCGGGTCGGCCAGCATGAACGCTTCCAGGTTGTAGCGCATCGCCACCGCCAGGGCCTCGGCATCCCCGGCCTTGCGCCAGTCCACCAGCGCACGCTGCTGGCGGCGGATGCCGCCATGGCCGCCTGAGCCCATCAGCGCCAGCCGGCACACGGTGCCGAGCGATGCGGCCACGTTGGCCGCCACCAGCCCGCCGAAGGAGAAGCCGACTAGGCTGAGCGCCTTGTCGCAGCCGGGCAACTGCCTGATGCCCCTGACCAGCGTGCCGGTCATCACGGAAAGATCGCTGGCGATATCGTCCGACTCGCCAAACCCCGGCATGTCCGGCGCCCACACCGCGCGGTGCGCGGCCAGCGCCTCGATATTGCGCACCCAGTGCAGCCAGCTGCCATGCCCGCCATGCAGCAGGACCACGGGGTGCCCCTCGCCAAAGCGGCGCCAGACCATGCGGCAGCCATCGACATCGGTGACGATCCGCTCGGCTTGTTGCAACAGGGCGGCCGCCTGCGCTTCGGGTTGGATTGAAGCGACAGGCGTTTTGCTGCTGATCTGGGTCATTGGCATGGGCGCGCGCCATCTGGCCTCCGGGCGCGGCTATCTGCCTCGGCGCACCTGGGGATGCCGGACGCGCGAAAGACGGTTCCGATCCCGGATCATAGCGAATTCCGGATGTACCGTCCCTGGCCTCAGGACCGCACGAGGACCGCGTCATCCCTGGCCGGCGCACGCGCCAGCTTCGGGATATGCCCCTTGACCGCAAGCAGCGCCACCAGCACGGCGGCCATCGCCGCGCCGAGCATGCCGAGGTAGGCCGAGGCGCCGCCCGCGGTGATCACCGCCGCGCCCGCGAAGGCGCTGAGGATGGCCCCGAGGCGGCCAAAGGCCAGCGCCGACGCCGTGCCGGTGGCCCGCACCGCCGTGGGGTATACGAAGGCACACAGCGCGTACATGGTCGACTGCACCGCATTGACGAACATGCCGTGCACGCCCAGGCCGAAGATCAGCAGCGCCGTACTTTGGCGAACATCCACGCCTTGCAGCAGCAGCGCGCTGGCCGCCCCGCCGGCGCAACAGATCGCCAACGGCCAGCGCGAGCCGAAGCGCGCGATGGCAACCGCGCAGCACAGCGCGCCGACGACACCGCCGAGGTTGTAGGCGGTCAGGCCGGAACCCGCGACCGCCACGTTCAGCCCCTCCGACGCCAGCATGGTCGGCAGCCAGCTAAAGGCGCTGTAGACGGCCAGCAGGCACATGAAGAATGCGCACCAGATCGCCAGCGTGTCGCGCGCCTGCCCGGGCGCGAACAGTGCGCCGAAGCCCTTGCGGCTTTCCGCGCCGCGCTCGGCCAGGTCGGTGAAGACGGCGTGCTCCGGCAGCGGCCTGGACATGCGGCCGAGCAGCCGGCGCAGTTCGTCCCACCGGTGCGCTCGGCGCACCAGGAAGCGCGGCGACTCGGGCAGCACCAGCATCAGCAGCACGCCCAGGCCCAGCGGCAGGGCGCCGCCGATAAAGAACAAGCCGCGCCAGCCATAGGCCGGCAGGACCACGCTGGCGAACAGACCGGCCAGCATGCCGCCCAGCGGCACGCAGACGATGGTGGCCGTCACCGCCAGCGTACGGCTGCGTGCCGGGGTGAACTCGGCCGTCATGGTGGTGGAGCTTGGCAAGGCGCCGCCGATGCCAAGCCCGGCGATCAGGCGCAGCACGGCGATCGTCGTGATGTCCGGGGCGAAGCCGATGGCGCAGGTGGCCGCGCCAAACAGGAAGACGCTGCCGATCACGGCCCACCTGCGGCCAAAGCGGTCCGCGAACAGGCCGGCGCACGCGCTGCCGATGCCCATGCCCACCAGCCCCGCGGCCACCGCGGGCGCGAAGGCGCTGCGGGTGATGCCCCACTCCTTGATCAGCACGGGAATCGCGAAGCCGATCAACTGGCCGTCGAAGCCGTCCATCACGATGGACAGCGCCGCCAGCATCACGACGATCTTCTGCATGGCCGTGAAAGGGCCGTCGTCGAGCACACGGCCCACATCGACCGGCGTGCCGGTTTGCCGCAGGTTCGCGCTCATGCTGGCGCTCCATGGCGATGCGCGCCGGGCGCGATGGAAATGCGGCCCGCGGCAATGGCGCGGAACAGATGCGTATTCATGCGTGTCTCCTGTCGATGGACGCTTTGGCCGGGGCCAGCGCTTTTTTGTCTTGCGTCTTGCGTCTTGATGCCACGGCGTGCCGTGGCTCAGTGCTCCTGGAGCCGACTGGCGCCCTGCCCGCCGTTGGCCGCCCGGGCTTCGATCAGCCGGACGAGTTGCAGCAGGCTCTCGGTGCACGGCACCGGCACCCCGCTGCGCCGCGCCGCGGCCACCACGGCGCCGTTGATCGCATCGATCTCGGTGCGCCGGGCGGCAAGGATGTCCTGCAGCATGGATGGCTTGTGGCCGATGTGATGGCCGATGGCGTGCAACACGTTGGCGCCGACCTTGCCCGCATCGACAGCCACGCCCTGGCTCCTGGCCACGGCCAGCACCTCGGCCACCACGGCCAAGGCCAGCGCGGTGCCATCCGGGATGTTGCCCAGCTGGTCCACGGTGCTGCCAGTGACCGCGCACAGGGGGTTCAGCGCGGCGTTGAAGGCCACCTTCTCCCAGATCGCGGCCCATACATCGGCATCGGCCGTGCAGTGCAGCCCGGCGCGCTCCAGCGCCGCCACCGTCCCCGCCACCGCGGGCCGGTCCACGCCATCGGCGCTCATCATCCGGATCCCGCCCTCGCCGTGCGAATGCACGTGCCCGGGGCCAACCAGGTCGGCCGGCCATGTGGTGACGCCGATCAGGAGCCGATGCGCCGGCACGAACTCGCAAATCGCATCGACGCTGCCCAGGCCGTTCTGCAGCGACAGCACTGTCGTGTCCGGCCCCAGCAGGTGGCGCACGCCCGCCATCGCGGCGCGCGTGTGCATGGATTTAGTAAAGACGATCAGCAGTTCGGGGACGGCATCCGCCTGTTCCGGGCGCAGCGCCCGCATGCCGTGGACCCGCCGGTCCGCCTCATCGGTCTGCAAGCGCAGGCCAAAGCGGCGGATCGCGTCGAGATGCGCGTCGTTGATATCGAGCAAGGTAACGGCATGGTCCGCTTCGGCAAGGCGTGCGCCGAACAGCGAGCCCATGGCCCCGGCCCCGAGAATTGCGATCTTGATCATAGGTCTCGCCGGATTCCGGCGCTCGTTGGGTGGCGAAGTTCCGGCGAGGCGGCAACCCGGCCGCCCGCGGCCTAGAACGGATAGTGGCGCGGCGTCGTCTGCACGGTGACCCAGCGCAGGTCAGTGAACTCGGCAATGCCGGCCTGCCCGCCAAAGTGGCCAAAGCCGCTGCTTTTGACGCCGCCGAAGGGCATCTGCGCCTCGTCGTGCACCGTCGGGCCATTGATATGGCAGATGCCGGATTGAATGCGCCTGGCCACGTTCATGGCCCGCGCCACGTCGCGGCTGAATACCGCCGACGACAGCCCGTACTCGTTGTCGTTGGCGCAGGCGATGGCCTCGGCGTCGCCGCTGACGCGCACGATGGGCTTGACCGGGCCGAACGACTCTTGCGCATAGATCCGCATCCGCGGCGTGACGTGATCGAGCAGCGTGGCCGGCATCAGGGTGCTGTCCGCCTTGCCGCCGCACAACAGCTTTGCACCCTTGGCCAAGGCATCGTCGATCAGGGCGTTGCAGCGCGCAACGGTGCTCATGTCGACCACGGAGCCCAGCACCACCGGCCCCTTGCGCGGATCGCCCAGCGGCAGCGCGCTGGCCTTGGCCGCCAGTTGCGCGACAAAGGCGTCGGCGATCTTGCTGTCGACGATGATGCGCTCGGTCGACATGCAGATCTGGCCGGAATTGGCAAACGCGCCAAAGGCGGCGCCGGCGACGGCGGCATCGATATCGGCATCGTCCAGCACCAGCAACGGGGCCTTGCCGCCCAGCTCAAGCACCACCGGCTTCAAGTGCCTGGCACAGCTGGCGGCGATGAGCTTGCCCACGCGCGTGGAGCCGGTGAAGTTCACGCGCCGTACCGCCGGATGGGCGATCATGGCCTCCACCAGTTCGCCCGCATCGGCCGGCGCATTGGTGACGAAGTTCACCACGCCCCTGGGCAGGCCGGCCTCCTGCATGGCTTCGATGATCAACCCGTGCGTGGCCGGACAGATCTCCGAACCCTTCAGCACGACAGTATTGCCGCAGGCCAGCGGCAAGGCGATGGCGCGCACGGCCAGGATGACCGGGGCGTTCCAGGGCGCCATGCCAAGCACCACGCCGGCCGGCTGGCGCACGCCCATGGCCAGGCTGCCCGGCACGTCCGACGGAATGACCTCGCCATGGATCTGCGTGGTCAGGCTGGCCGCTTCAAGCAGGCCGGCCGCAGCCAGGTGCACGTTGAAGCCGGCCCACATGGCGGAGGCGCCGGTCTCGGCGGCCATCGCGGCGGCAAAGGCTTCGCTGCGGGCTTCCAGCGCATGCGCGGCCCTGGTCAGCAGCGCGCGGCGCGCGCTCGGGCCGATGGCGGCCCAGGCGTCGAAGGCCGCGGCGGCGGCGTCCACCGCCGACAGCGCATCGGCTACCGTAGCGGCCGGGGCAATCGTGGCTACCTCGCCGTCCAGGGGATTGCGGCGCTCGAAGGTGGCGCCATTGCCGGCCTGGCGTTGTTGGCCGTCGATCAGCAACGAAATCTTCTGCATGCTTGTCTCCTTTGTTTTGCTTGCCCGCGGTTTGCTTGCCTGCGGCCCAGGGTTGCGACTCAGGCAACCTCGACTTCGACCAGCGTCGGCACCTGCGAGCGCAACCCATCGGCTAGCGCATCGCGCAGCCGCGCAGCGTCCCGCACGCGCGTGCCTTCACAGCCCATGCCTTGCGCCAGCGCCACGAAATCGATCCCTGGCAGGTCCGTGCCCTGCACCGGATCGGACGGGGCAAAGCCAAATTCCGGCGCGAAGTCCTGCAGCGCGGCGTAGCGTGCGTTGTTGAGAATCACGAAGGTGATCGGCAGCTTGAGCTGGACCGCGCTCCAGATGGCCTGGATCGAGTACATGCTGGAGCCATCGCCGATCAGCGCGATGACGCGTGACCCCGGCCGGGCCAGCGCCACGCCAACGGCGGCGGGCATGCCGTAGCCCAGCCCGCCGCTGTCCATGGTGTAGAAGGTGCCGCTTTGCGTGAACGGCAGGTAACCCTGCATGACGGGACGCGCGCTGGGCGCTTCTTCGACCACGATGTCGGCGGCGTCGCGCACCTCGGCCAGGGTCTGGAGCACATAGGCGGTGGACATCAGCCGCGTCGGTTCGGCATGCGGGAGTGGCTGGCGCGGGGCAGGCAACGGGCGCGCCCTGGGCGCGGGCCGCGCCAGCAGGTCAAGCACGCCGAGCCGGATATTGCCCACCACCGATGCGCCCACCGGCGTCCAGGCCGCGATGGCCGGATCGTCGATCAGCTGATACAGCGTGGCGCCCTCCGGCACGTGGGGGCCCGCGCCTTCCACATGGTAGGTAAAGGCCGGCGCACCCAGCACCAGGATCAGGTCGTGCCCGCCCAGCAGGCCGACGATCTTCTCGCGCATGGCGGGCAGGAAACCGGCGAACAGGCGATGGTCTTCCGGGAAGCCGCAGCGGCCGGACATGGGCGCCACATAGACGCGCGCATTGTGCGTCTCGGCCAGGCGCACCACGTCGTCCCAAGCACCGGCGCGATCGACCGCGCCGCCGATGACGAAGGCAGGCCGCTCGCAGGCATCCAGCGCGGCGCCAACGCGCCCGATCGCCACCGGATCGGGCCGCACCTCGGTGCTGACGGCGCGCGCGGCCACCCGTTCGGCCGGCTGGTCCCAGTCGTCCACCGGGATCGAGACCAGCACCGGGCCGCGCGGCTCCTGCATCGCCACGTAATAGGCGCGTGCGATGGCCAGCGGCACATCTGCGGCGCGCGCCGGCTCGATGCTCCACTTGACGTAGGGCTTGGCCAGCTCGGTGGCCTGGGTAGAAGACAGGAAGGGATCGAACGGCAGGATCGAGCGCGCTTGCTGGCCCGCCGTGACGATCATCGGCGTGCGGTTCTTGAACGCGGTGAAGATATTGCCCATGGCGTTGCCCACGCCAGCCGCCGAATGCAGGTTGACCAGCGATGCATTGCGGCTGGCCTGCGCAAAACCATCGGCCATGCCCACCACCACCGCCTCCTGCAGCCCGAGCACGTAACGGAAGTCGGCGGGAAAATCCCGGAACATCGGTAGCTCGGTCGAGCCGGGATTGGCAAACACCGAAGTGATGCCAAGCTGGCGCAGCAGGTCGATCACGGCGTCGCGCACGGTGCTGGTTGCGCTGGTTGCGCTGGTTGCGCTGGTTACGTTACGCGCGGCGCCCGCCACGGTTGTCGTGCTACCGGTCATGCAAATCTCTCTCGTCGATGCATTCGTTTGAACGCCTGGCCCAAGGCCAGTGCGTGCCTGGTGTGCAGAGTATGCGAGCCCGACCCTTAATTGAATATTGCCTTCTTGGCCAAAAGGCATTACTTTTGCGCATGACTTTCGATCTGCGCCAGCTCAAGGCCTTCACCACCATCGTCGCCAGCGGCAGCCTGGGCCGGGCCGCCGACGCGCTGCACGTGACCCAGCCTGCCCTGAGCCGCACCATCAAGCGGCTGGAGGACGAGCTTGGCGCACCGCTGTTCGAGCGGCACGCCAAGGGCATGCTGCTCACCGCGGTGGGCAGCGCCCTGCTCCCCCATGCCACGCTGCTGCAGCGCGAGGCCGAGCACGCGCGCGAGGAGATCGATGCCATGCGCGGCCTGGCCAAGGGCACCATCAAGGTGGGCGCGGTGGGCAGCATCGCCAGCCTGGTGCTGCCGCTGGCTGTTGGCCGCGTCACCAAGGCGTGGCCGAACCTGCGCGTGGAGATTACCGAGGGCGTGTGGGACCGGCTGGCGCAAAGCCTGATCCGGCATGAGATCGACCTGGCGCTCAGCATCTGCGCGCCGGACACCGACGAGATCGAGGCCATTGCCGACTGCCGGTGGGAGGACCGCAGCTACGTGGTGGCAGCGCCGGGCCACCCGCTGCGGCGCAAGCCGGCACTGACCCTGGCCGATACCCTTGACCAGCAATGGGCCATCCCGCCCCGGGGCACCGGGCCGTTCGAGCACATGCGGCAGGTGTTTGCGGCGCAGGGCCTGGGCCTGCCGAACATCGTCGTGGAGACGCGTTCGGTGACCGCGCTCAAGAGCCTGGTCGCGCAATCCGGCTTCCTGAGCTGGATGGCCGAGCCGATGGTCGAGGCCGAGCGCAAGGCCGGCGTGATCGACATTCTGCACATTCCCGGCGGGGTCGGCACGCGTACGCTGACGGCCTTCCGGCGGCGCCAAGGCATCCTGCCCGGCCCCGCGGTCAAGCTGCTGGAAGCACTGCGCCAGCTGACCGCGGCTTGATGGGAGCCTGATGGGGCTTGATGAGGGTCGCCAGCTGACTATATCGACGCCAGGGAAATCACCTCGGCAAGGTGCCTTCTTTCGCAAGCCATCTCATCGGCCACGATCTCCGCCATCGCCGCCAGGCTGGCCTGGACGATGGCCGCGGCATCGACCTCGAAATAGCGCCGCAGTGCGGCCCGCGAATCGCTGCGTCCGAAGCCATCGGTGCCCAGCGTCACATAGCGCCGCCCCGGCGGGACAAAAGCACGCACCAGCTCCGGCAGCGCGCGCACATAGTCGGTGGCCGCGACAATCGGGCCGCTGCCCGCCCCGAGCTGCCGCCCGAACCAGCTATCGATGGCAGGAACCTCGCCATGGCGCCACAGGCGTTCGCGCTCCACCCCTTCACGCGCCAGCTCGATGTAGCTGGTCACGCTCCAGACATCGGCGGCAATGCCATGCCCCTGCTCGAGCTGGCGCGCTGCCTTCAGGACTTCCCCCATGATGGCGCCGCTGCCGAACAACTGCACGCGGTGCTCGCACGCCGCGCCGCGCCGCAGCAGGTACATGCCCCGCACCACGCCTTCGTGCGCTTGGGCCGGCAGGCTCGGATTCTCGACGCTTTCATTGGTGACGGTAACGTAATAGAACTCGTCGGCCTGTTCGCTGACCATGCGCCGCATGCCGTGGTCGACGATGACCGCCAGCTCCCCGGCAAAGGCCGGATCGTAGGCGCGGCAGTTGGGAATGGTCGACGCCGCCAGGTGGCTCGTGCCGTCCTGGTGCTGCAGGCCCTCGCCCCCCAGGGTGGTACGCCCCGAGGTCGCGCCGATCAGGAACCCGCGTGCGCGCTGGTCGGCCGCGGCCCAGATCAAATCGCCCACGCGCTGGAAGCCGAACATGCTGTAGTAGATATAGAACGGCAGCATGGTGGTGCCGTGCGTGGCGTAACTGGTGGCCGCCGCGGTCCATGAGGACAGCGCGCCGGCTTCCGTGATGCCCTCCTCCAGGATCTGGCCATCCTTGACTTCCCGGTACGACAGCATCGAAGCCGAATCCTCCGGCTGGTACAGCTGGCCGAAGGGCGCGTAGATGCCGACCTGGCGAAACAGGTTCGCCATGCCGAACGTCCGCGCTTCGTCGGCGACGATCGGGACGATCCGCGGGCCCAGCACGGGATCCTTGAGCAAGGCGCCCAGGTACCGCACCAGGGCCATGGTGGAGCTCATGGCCTTGCCGTCGGCGTGCAGGGCGAACGCGGCGGTCTTGTCCAGCCCGGGCACCGGCAACGATTCGGCGCCAGGATGGCGCGCGGGCAGATAGCCGCCGAGGGCGGCGCGCCTGGCTTGCAGGTAGCGAATCTCGGGGCTGTCCTGGGCCGGGCGGTAGAACGCGGCCTGGGCCACCTGTTCGTCGGTCAGCGGCAGCTGGAAGCGGTCCCTGAACGCGAGCAGATCAACCGGGCCCAGCTTCTTTTGCTGGTGCGTGGTCATCCGGCCTTGCGCGATGGCGCCCACGCCGTAGCCTTTCATGGTCTTGGCCAGCACCACGCAGGGACGCCCATTGCGCCTGGCGGCTTCGGCAAAGGCCGCGTAGATCTTCGCCGGATCGTGCCCGCCCCGGCGCAGGTGGTCGATCTCGTCGTTAGAGAGATGCGCCACCAGCGAGCGCAGCGCCGGCGTCTTGCTGAAGAAGTTCTCGCGGTTGAACGCGCCATCGTTGGCCGAGAGCGTCTGGAACTCGCCATCCACGGTCTGCGCGAACGCGCGGCTGATGGCGTGATCGTGGTCACGCGCCAGCAGCGCGTCCCACTCCGACCCCCACAAGCACTTGACGACATGCCATCCCGCCCCCGCGAACAAGGCCTCGAGCTCATCGACAATGCGCCCGTTGCCGCGCACCGGCCCGTCCAGGCGCTGGAGATTGCAGTTGATGACGAACGTGCAATTATCCAGCTTTTCCCGGGCGGCCAGCGTCAGCGCGGCGATCGACTCCGGCTCGTCCATCTCGCCATCGCCGAAGAAGCCCCAGACCCGGCGCTCGCTGGTCGCTTTCAAGCCCCGGTTTTCCAGGTAGCGCATGAAACGCGCCTGGTAGATGGCATTGAGCGGGCCGATGCCCATCGAGCCGGTGGGGAACTGCCAGAAGTCCGGCATCAGGTAAGGATGCGGGTAAGAACTCAGGCCGCGAATCCCCTTGCCTTCGGCAACGATCTCTTGCCGGTAGTGGCAAAGCGATGCTTCGTCCAGCCGGCCTTCCAGGAAGGCACGCGCATAGACGCCAGGCGCCGAATGCGGCTGAAAAAAGACGAGGTCCCCGCCTTGCGCGGCATCAGGGCCGCGAAAGAAATGCTGGTAGCCGACCTCGAACAGATCCGCCGCCGAAGCATAGCTCGCGATGTGGCCGCCAAGCTCGCCATGCGCCTGGTTGGCGCGCACCACCATGGCGAGCGCGTTCCAGCGCAGGATTGCCGACAGGCGCTGCTCCATCGCCAGGTCGCCGGGATAGGCTGGTTGCGCTTCGACCGGGATCGTGTTCAGGTAAGGCGTTACCTGTGCCGGCCGCCACCGCAACCGATGCTTGCCGGCATGCGCCAGCAACGCATCCAGGATGGCGCAGGCGCGCTCCCTGCCCTGCTCCGGGCCCCAGGCCGACAACACGCCGTCGAGCGCGTCGCACCACTCCTGCAATTCCTGCGGATCCGCCTGCACAACCGGATCGCTCGCCAGGATGGAACCGAATCGGTCACGAGATGCCATCTTGATACGCTCCCGCCGGCAACTGCCCGGCTCAATTTGCCTGGATACCGGCCTTCTGGGCAATGGCCCGCATGCGCGGCAGGTCCTTGTCGATCATGGCGCTGACCTGTTCCGGCGTCGCATAGGACGGCTCCAGGCCATTGGCCACCAGTTTTTCCTGGATCTCATGGTCGTTCATGGTCTGCGCCAGGGCCTTCTCCAGCCGTGACTTGACATCGGGCGGCAAGCCACGCGGGGCCGCGATCGCCACCCAAGAATCCGCATCGAAACCCGGGAAGCCGGATTCCGCGACGGTGGGCACCTCCGGCAGCAGCGTCGCGCGCCTGGCGCCTGCCACCGCGATCACCTTGATCTTGCCGCTCTTGATATGCGCAAGGGATGCCGCGATGGTGTCGACCGAGAACGGAATCTGCCCGCCGATCAGGTCGGCAATGGCTGGAGCGCTGCCTTTGTAGGGAATATGCTGGAGCTGCATGCCGGTAGCGGCCAGGATCATCTCGCCCGCGAAGTGGCCGGTGGTGCCATTGCCGAACGAGCCGTAGGCGTACTTGCCCGGCGCGGCCTTCACCGCCGCCATCATCTGCCTGAGGTTGTCCACCGGGACATCGCGATTCGCCAGCAGGATCAGGGGCACGCGCGCGACCAGGCCGACGGGCTCGAAGCTCTTCACGGGATCGTAGGGCAGGTTGGCGTTGATGGCGGGGTTGACCGTGAAGGTCGAGCCGGAACTGATGAACAGCGTATAGCCGTCAGGCGCGGCCTTTGCCACATAGCCGGCGCCAACGATGGTGCCGGCGCCCGCGCGGTTCTCGATGACCACGGGCTGGCCCAGACGCTCGCCCAGCTTCCTGCCAACCAATCGTCCCATGATGTCTACCGCCCCGCCGGGCGGAAACGGCACAACCAGCACGACCGGCCTGGCGGGATATCCCTGGGGCTGCGCATGCGCGGCGCACATGGCGATGCCCAACAGCGACAGCGCCTTCACCGCCATCGAAACGCTTCGTGAAACGACGTTCATGCGCTACTCCTGTGATTGAGCGACGGGGGGCAAACTGGGAGCAAACTGGGAGCAAACAACGGGGAGCAAAACAAGGGCGCGGGCTTTGCCGGACCAGCGAGCCCTGGTGCCGGCATTGCGCCGCCGGCATCAGGGGGCAGCCATCGCGCGGGATCAGCCGTTGCGGAACAGGAAGCTATAAGCGCTCAGCGCCGGGGCGCCGCCCAGGTGGGCGTAGAGCACCTTGGAGCCTTCCGGGAATTCGCCGCGGCGGACCAGGTCGATCATGCCCTGCATCGATTTCCCTTCGTAGACCGGGTCGGTCATCATGCCTTCGAGCTTGGCACTCATCCGGATGGCTTCGAGCGTCTCCTCGGAAGGCAAGCCATACTCCGGCCCGCCGTAGCGCGTGTCGAGCACCACGTCGTCGTCGGTGATGTCGCGGCCGAGGTCGACCAGATGCGCGGTGTTGCGGGCAATGCGCAGGATCTGCGCCCGGGTCTGCGCCGGCTTGGCCGATGCGTCGATGCCGATCACGCGGTTGGCCCGGCCATCGGCGGCGAAGCCGACCACCATGCCAGCCTGCGTGCTGCCGGTCACCGAGCAGACCACGACATAGTCGAACTTGAAGCCGAGCTCGGCTTCCTGTGCGCGCACTTCTTCCGCAAAGCCGACAAAGCCCAGGCCGCCCAGCGGATGCTCGGAACACCCTGCCGGGATCGGGTAGGGCTTGCCGCCCGCCTGGCGCACGCTCTCCATGGCCTCTTCCCAGCTCTTGCGGATCCCGATATCGAAGCCATCGCTGACCAGGCGCACGTCGGCGCCCATGATGCGAGACATCTGGATATTGCCAACGCGGTCATAGACGGCGTCGGAGTAGTTCACCCAGTCCTCCTGCACCAGCACGCACTTCAGGCCGAGATGCGCCGCCACGGCAGCCACCTGGCGCGTCTGGTTGGACTGGATGCCGCCGATGGACACGAGCGTGTCGCACCCCTGGGCGAGCGCGTCCGGAATGATGTACTCGAGCTTGCGCGTCTTGTTGCCGCCGAACGCCAGGCCGCTGTTGCAGTCCTCACGCTTGGCATAGAGGTCGACCTTGCCGCCGAGATGCGCGCTCAGGCGCTTGAGCGGCTGGATGGGCGTGGGGCCGAACGTCAGCTGGTGGCGGGGAAAGCGTTTGAGATTCATGCTGGCAACTCCTGGGTTTCTTGGATGACTCGGGTGAAGAGCGGGGATCCAGGCATCAAGGCTGGCGAAGAATACTGGCATGTGGAGCCACCTTTCGTTGATGCTGCGATGGACTCAATCCTAGAAAAAAACGCACGAAACATGGTTGCAAATATCTGTCAATTTATGCACTATAAAAAATTCACGGAACTAGTTTTCACTTTTTTGTTTTTTATAAAGCATCATGGACGAAACAAAATTGCGCACCAAAACAGAGCACCCCGTGCCACATTCCGAGGCATTGGATCGCACCGATAAAGCCATCCTGCGCGCACTCCAGCGCGACGCGTCCATCTCGAACGTGGCGCTGGCCGCCAAAGTCAGCCTGAGCCCGCCCGCCTGCCTGCGGCGCGTGGAGCGGCTCAAGGAACTCGGGCTGATTCGCGGGATCGTGGCGCTGCTGAACCCGGCCGCGCTGGACGCGGGGATGCTGGTGATGATCGGCGTGGTGCTGGACCGGTCCACGCCGGAATCATTCTCCGAGTTCGAGAAGGCCGCCCAGCAGGTCTCCGGTTGCATGGAGTGCCACGTGGTGACGGGCGAGTTCGACTACTTCATGATGCTGCGCACCAAGGACAGCGAGAGCTTCAATCGCCTCCATGCGGAGCAATTGCTGTATCTGCCGGGGGTCCGCCAGATACGCTCGTTCATGGTGCTCAAGCAGGTGCTGTCGACGACGCAGTTTCCGATCTGAAGCTGCGTGTGCGGCGCGGCAAATGCGTCCGGTCCGAGGATCGCTATGCCACGGGCGCCGTCAGGGCACGAACCTGGTCCTCCAGGTCTGCGATCCGCTGCTTCATGCTGGCTTGCGCGCTGATATCGCTGATGACGCCATACCAGCGATCGATCGCGCCATTCGCGCCGAGATGCGGCTGGGCACGGCTCAGCATGTGGCGCCAGCTGCCGTCCGGCCACTGGATGCGGAACCGGGTCGCGAACGGCTGGCCACTCGGGATCCAGGCAAGCCACTCCGCCCGGATGCGCAACTGGTCGTCAGGATGGACCGCAGCGCGCCAGGCGTCGATGCGGTCCTGCATGGCGTACCCTGCGCTGTCGCGGAAGTTCGGGCTGATATAGCACAGCGTGCCATCAGGGTCCGCCGCCCAGGCAATATGGGGGCTCAGCTCGACCGAGCAGCGGAAATGCTCCTCGCTTTCCCGCAAGGCCAGCTCGGCCCGTTTGCGCGCCGAAATGCCAATGGCAACGAGGGAGACGCCGATCACGTCCCCGATGTCGTCGTTGACGCGCTGGCCGACCACCAGGTAGACCTCGCCGTTGGCGGTAATCTCGCGCTCCACCGGGGAGCACGCCTGCGCGGCAAGCACGGCATGCGCCAGCGAGCAGATCGATCCGGCGGCTTCAGGCATGCTGTCCGCGCCAAGTTGAGCGCCAAGTTGAGCGCCAACAAGGGCGTCCGCCTGGGCGCCGAACATTTCCGCATAGCGCCCATTGACATGCACGTGCCGCAAGCGCGTGTCCAGGAAGCACAGGCCGACTGGCGCGCCGACATAGAGCGCCTCCATCTGATGCAGGCGCTGATACGGCGAACGATCCAGTGGACGCGGATCCGGCGCGCGCAAGCCAAGCCGCCGGATCAGCGCGGGAATCCGCTCCGGTTGCAGCGCCTGTGCCCACAGCCATCCCTGGCCGATGTCGCATCCCAGCTTGCGCAGTATGGTGGCATGCTCTTCGCGCTCCACGCCTTCCGCGACAACACGCGTGCCGATGCTATGGCCCAGCCCCACGATAGCCGTCACGATCCGGCGGCACTCCTGGTCATCGAGCATGCCGCGCACAAAGCTGGCATCGATCTTGATCTCGTCGAATGGCAGGGCGTGCAGGCGTGTCAGGCTGGCATAGCCGGTACCAAAGTCGTCCAGCGCGATACCGATGCCGAGTGCCTTCAGATCGTCGATGATGGCACGCGCGAGCTCGATATCGGTCTGCATGGCGCCCTCGGTGATTTCGACCTGAATGCGCTCCAGCGGAAATCCCGTCTGCGTGACGGCGTCCGAGATCAGCGCGACGACCGCCTTGTCGCGCAATTGCACCGGCGACACGTTGAACGCCAGCACAAAGCCCTGGCCCCAGCCCACGGCCTGCGCGCACGCCGTGCGCACGATATGGGAAGTCAGGCGATCGATAAGCCCGCACGACTCCGCGATCGCTATAAAAGTGACGGGGGAAACCGGGCCCGTTGCAGGGTCCGTCCAGCGGGCGAGCACCTCGAAGCCGACGATGGCGCCGGTTTCGAAGCAGATCAATGGCTGGAATGCCGGCTGGAGCAGGCCGCCATCGAGCGCGGCTGCCAGTCTTGCGCAGGTATCGTCCGTGTCTCCCACTTTCATCCTCTCAGATACCGCCGGAAATCCGGATCTCGTCCTGTCGAACCGCGCGCCCATGGATCGGGCCCGGCCAACACCTGTGCCAGGCAGTGTTCCGTCAGGTTTGCTCCCTGACCGGGCGCGTGTCAGGCGTAGCGACCTTTTCGCCACTCCCCCCATTGGATATCGGCCAGCCTGACGGCAAATTGAGGTCTTGGCTGCGGCGCCAGCCCGGGCCGTGCGGGCGGCGCATCTTCCCGGCAACCCTCTCTGGCTCCGCTGGCGCTACTTGCGCGGACCAGGCACGGCGCGGGCCGCCGCCTGCGGCTCCCGGCCCACGAAGATCCGCGTTGGCAGCACAAAGCCCCGCAGCGCCAGCATCTCCAGCGGCCCCTGCCCGACCTCGGTGCGCATCAGGTAGCGCACCGGATAGGTCACGTCCGCCGCAACAGGCGCCTGGGCGCTGCGCGCGGTCAGGCTGTCGGGATCTTCGGCGAAGGTCCGGCCGTGCGCATCGGCCTGGCGCTCGGCACCGGCCTTCGGCCCTTCCTGCGCTTCCTGCCCGTCCTGCCCGTCCTGCCTGTCCAGCTCTTCCGGCCTCGCCTGCCACGTCAACTGGTAGTTCGCGCTATCCACCGGCTCGATGTGCGCCCGCTCCAGCATCCGCACCAGGCCCCAGCGGCCGCCGAACTCGTAGCTCTTGCTGGTGCCGGCGCGCTCGGTCTGCCACTGCAGCCGGGTGCCCGGGTCCTGCAGGGTCTTGCCCGGCCACGTCATCGCCTGCCACGTCTCGCGCTGGTTGTAGTAGTGCAGCGTCTGCCCATCGAGCGTCAGCAGCGTGTCGATCAGGCCCGGGGTGGGGATCGGCCTGAACGCGAAGCGGTACTGCGGCTCGCCCTGCGCCAGCAGGTGCGCCGCCAGGCGCTGCAAGGTGTTGATCGCGTTGAGGAAGGCCGGATCGAAGGACTGCGCCTGCCCGCCGGTGGCTGCCGGCAGCCACTGATCGCCCTGCAGCTCGAGCACGCCCGCCAGCTGCGTGCCGAGGAAGGCCCCGATCAAGCCGCTGTGCGGGCGCAGGAAGCGCGCCAGTTCAACCAGCGAGGCATCGTTGGCGGTGTCGGCAAACGGATAACGCCCGGCGAACGAACGGCTCCACGTCATCGCAATGCTCTGGCGCCACGCGTCGTTCAGGCTCGCCTGCGCCGGTTGCAGCACCGTCTGCGTGGCCTGCGCGATGGGCCGCACGAACAGCGTCTCGCCCATGCCCGCCCACTGGCTGCCGAGGCTCGCCGCCATCAGCTGCGCATAGGCCTGGGTGTCGGCCAGCTCCGAGCCCTTGCCCTGGAACAGCGCCTGCGCCATCTGGCGGGCCTGCGCATCGGCATCGGCGCTGTTGCCGACCTGCTGCAAGCGCAAGCGCAGTGCCGTCGCGCGGTCAAGAAAGCGTTGCAGGCTCAGGTCACCGCTGGCGCCCGCGTTGGTGCCAGCATGGGTGCCCGCATTGGCGCTGCCAGGCTGGCCCTGCGCCACCAGCCGCAGCACCGGGCCAAAGGCCGCGCCCAGCGGCCCCGCCGCGTCCGGCTTCGCCACCTCGGGCCCCGCCGGCTTCTTGCCCAGCAGATCCTGCGTCCTGGCCACCAGCGTATCGGACAGCGAGTCCTTGCGGGCACCGGCCCCGCCCTGGTATTCGAGCGACTTCATCAGCGCGATCACCGGCGACTGGCGCGCATCGGC